>JBOHXA010000569.1:0-1603 GCA_050737335.1 Limisphaerales bacterium
GTTGAATGGCGCCCGCGGCCAATTGGGTCGCCTCGGCAGGGCGCGATGGTTTAATTTTGCGCATAATTTCCCCCTTTAAATCGCTTTGGTCCTGGAACATTTCAACGTCTTTCTTGCGCTCAATAACAAAAACAAGCACAATGGCGCGCGTTCACGGTTCAATTATGAAAAATTTTGTATTTGGCGTCGCGGCCTTGGCGGCCTTCTCATGCGCGGCGGATGGCCCTCCATTGTTTTCCCTGGCGAACCCCATGCAAGGCACGGACTCGCAATACAGTTTTTCCCACGGCAATCAGTATCCGGCTATCGCGCTTCCCTTTCCAATGAATGTTTGGGCACCCTATACCGAACCACAAAACGACTCGTTTTTCTATCAGTATCGGCACAACACCATTTACGGCATCCGCCAGACGCACCAGCCAAGCCCCTGGATTGGCGATTATGCCAATTTTTCATTCATGCCTGTATCCGGCACGCTGGCCGTCACCGAGAAGGACCGCGTCTCAACTTTTCGCCACGCGGACGAGATCGCCCAGCCCAGCTATTATAAAGTCCACCTGGACCGATGGGACACCACCGCCGAAGTGACGCCCACTCTTCGCGGCGCGCGTTTCCGCTTCACTTTTAACAAGCCGGGAGACGATTCCTATGTCGTTCTGGAGGTCTTCAAAAGCAAAAATCCCTGTTCGATAGAGATCATTCCGTCGGAACGGAAGATCATTGGAATTGCCCGCAACAGCCATGGCGGCACGCCCGATGATTTTGGAAATTACTTCGTCATCCAGTTCGACCAACCGTTTTCCGGCTATGGGGTCTGGTCGGATCACAAAATCCAGGCGGGTGTTACCCGGCTCCAGGGGCGGCACGTCGGCGCGTTCCTGCAATTTCACACTCACAGCAAGTGGTCCTTTTCCAAATTTGCCGTCATCCAGCGCAATGTGATCACCTGCAAAGTTGCTTCCTCTTTCATCAGTCCCGAACAGGCTGAATTGAACTTGAATGCCGAAATCGGCGACGCGGACTTTGATACCATTCGCCATCGAGCGGAGGCCGTCTGGAACGATTACCTGGGGCGCGCGCAAATTGAAGGGGGAATGCCCGACCAGCGCCGGACGTTTTACACTTCGCTTTATCATGCGATCCTCTGGCCCCACCGTTTCTTTGAAATGAACGCCAGCAATCAACCGCACTATTTCAGCCCATTCGACGACAAGGTGCATCAGGGGTATCTTTACACCGATACCGGTTATTGGGACACCTTTCGCGCCGCGCATCCTTTGTACGACCTGTTGTATCCCGAAATCAGCGCCCAGATCATGCAAAGCATTGTCAACGTCTATCGCCAGGGCGGAAGCCTGCCCGAATGGACCAGTCCCGGTTACCGGGTCTGCATGATTGGCAATCACGCCTTCTCCGTGCTGTCGGATGCCTGGATGAAAGGCATCCGCGATTTCGACGCGCGCACCGCCGTGGCCGCGATGGTCCACGACGCCAATGCCGACGGCGTGGGCCGCGACGGAGCGAATTTTTATAATTCCATCGGTTACGTCCCTTATTCGAATGTGCGCGGGGAACCGAGCGTTCCGGAAGCAAGCTCCAAAAC
>JBOHXA010000570.1:0-1074 GCA_050737335.1 Limisphaerales bacterium
TTCATCGGGGTTTCCAGTTATGGAATGGGAACCGATTCGGGCGAAATTGTTTTTACCAAGGAACTGCGGCTCGACGTCCGCGGGCGGGATGTTCTTCTCATTGACGATATCCTGGACACGGGCCGGACCTTGCGCCATGTATTGCCCCGGTTGCGGATGCTCAAGCCGCGCAGAATTAAAGTGTGCGTCCTGCTGGACAAACCCTCCCGGAGAATCGAAAAAATTCATGCCGATTATGCCGGCTTCGAGATTCCCGACTATTTCGTCGTCGGTTACGGGCTTGATTTTGCCGAGCGTTACCGCAACCTGCCCTTTGTCGGCGTTTTGCATCCCCACATCTATAAAAAGGTTTGCAAACAAATTGTCCGCAAATAGCGCGGGAAACGGCGGGGACACTCCCTTGAGTCGCCGCGAGAGCGTTTCAGAAACCAACTGCGGGAATTTTACGCTTCCGTGGTCGCAAACGTCTTTCCTTTTTCCGCGCAGACCATCTGCGCCACTTCGCGTCCCGAAAGTGCCGCGGAAGGCAATCCTCCGCCCGGAATCACCCAATGGCCGGCCATATAGAAGTTTTTCAAGCCGGGAAGCGTGTATCGAATGCGCCGGCCCAAAATTTGAGGCGTCGGAAGCCAGCCTTCGTAACTGGCCCGCCAATTGCCCGTGTAACGAACAAATGTCGCCGGCGTCGCCACGTCGAATCGCTCGATGTTCCGGGCCAAACCGGGAAACCGCTGGTCAAGAATGGTGATAATCCGGCGCAGGACATTTTTCTTTTCCGTCCGATAGCGGCGCGGGTCCTGTTTTCTCAAGTCCACCCAAAACCGATGCTGCGCGGGCAACCGCACCGTCATCAGCGTCGTCCCGGGCGCGCACAGACCGGATTTCGAGTCAAAGGTTTCCACTTCAAAACAATCGTGCGAGGTCTCTTCATCCACCTGCACCGGCTCCGGCAGAATGAGATTCAAAGTATGCGGCATATCGGGAAAATCTTTTTTGATCCCCAAAGAAATCTGGATCAGCGCATGAAATGTCGGGCATTTTTCATATAAAAATCCGATGGGCTAGTTCAGGAAC
>JBOHXA010000571.1:0-2415 GCA_050737335.1 Limisphaerales bacterium
GTCCATGCATCCGCGTAGCGGCGGACATGAGTCCGCTCTGACTCTCGCTCCGGTAGCAGCATCGCGTGAGCGCGCTCTGATTAAATTCGAACACGCTTGAGTCCCCAAAACCAGAAAATAAGCAGCGAACTGATGTTCGCTGCTACGCCCCTCGCTTCTGTAGCAGCGCCGCGTGAGCGCGCTCTGATTAAATTCGAATACGCTTGAGTCCCAAAAACCAGAAAATCAGAGCGAACTGATGTTCACTGCTTCGCCCCTCGTTTTTGTAGCAGCGTCGCGTCAGCGCGCTCTGATCTTTGTTGCCAGGATCCTTTCCAATGGCGGAATTCCGGCCATCGCTTTTGCCGGGAAAACCGCTTCAACGTTTTAAAAATTTAAATTTAACGTTTCAACGAATTTCGAATTCCAATTGCCTCCCCTCCGGCTCCCTCAACGTGCTCACTCCCAGCCCCAGCAATCGCAATGGCCGCGATACCAATCGCTCCCGCGCAAGCAGGAAACAGCCCAGACGATAAATATCCCGCGGTTCGGTCAACGGTTCTTCCACCGTGATTTGGCGGGTAAGAGTTCTGAAATCCCCGTAGCGGACCTTCACTTGGACGGTGTGCGCGCCCAATTTGCGCCGTTTCAGGCGATTTGAAATATCCGCCGCCTGCTCTCTCAGGCAGGCCCGCAAAATCTTTCGGTCCTCAGTATCCTGCAAAAACGTCTCCTCGCCGCTGACACTTTTGATTTCATCGCCCAGTTCCAGGGAACGGTCATCCTCCCCATGGGCGAATTGCTTTAATTGACGGGCGAAGGAGCCAACAAGGGCGCGCAAATCGCCCGGATAATCCTGGAGATCGGCGATCGTATGCACCCCGGCCTGATGCAGGACCTGCTCGGTCACCTTGCCCACGCCATAAAGCGCCCGCACCGGCAGCGGTCGTAAAAATTCCAACTTTTCGCGCTCGGAAATCAGGGTGAGTCCATCCGGCTTTTTATGATCACTGGCGATTTTGGCCAGCAACTTGTTTCCGGCCACACCGATGGTTGCGGTCAATTGGCGCGCCGCCCGGATGCGCTCTTTCAGTTCGCGGGCCAGCGGCAGTGATGCCTCAAGGGAAGCATCGGCATCCGCCCCCTGGCAAAGGGCCGATGCATCCAGGTACGCTTCGTCTATGGACATTTGTTCCACCGCAATGCCCGCGCGGGCGATGATGCGCATGATGTGCCGGGATTCCTCGCGGTAATGTTCCATCCGCGGGCGCACGAAAATGCCATGGGGACACAACCGTCCGGCGGTGGCGCTGGGAATGGCCGAGCGCACGCCGAATTTGCGCGCTTCATAGCTCGCGGCGCAAACCACCCCGCGCTGTCTCGGCGGCGCGCCCACGATCACCGGACGACCGCGCAGGTCTGGATTGTCCCGCTGCTCCACCGAAGCGTAAAAGGCGTCCATGTCCAAATGGAAAATGACGCGATACATCTCGAAGAATTTACGCCTTACGTTTCCCCCTTTACGAGACGAAATATGATTAGAGCGCGCTCACGCGGCGCCGCTGCGAAAAGAGGGGGTGTGGCAGCGGACATGAGTTCGCTCTGAATTTCTGGTCTTGACCCTCAAGCCAATTCGAAATTAAGAGCGGGCTCACGCGGCGCTGTTACGGAAACGAGGGCGTGGCAGTGAACATCACGTTCGCTCTGATTTCTGGTTTTTTGGACTCAAGCGTGTTCGAGTTTAATCAGAGCGCGCTCACGCGACGCGGCTACGAAAGCGACTGTGTGGCAGCGAACATGAGTTCGCTCTGACTCTTTCGCGGCTTGATCAAGCTGACTGATTTGACGCCCAATCTTTCCAGGCGGCAGTCCCTCGCCTTTACTTCGTGCCGAAGGCACAACCGGCCAGTAGCCAGACACGGAGTGTCTGGAAACGGTTCCCAAAAATCCTCCCGTCCTGAAAGGACGGTCGGAAAACTGCATTCCATTCCATCGTCCCTCCGCGCTTGGCGAGTGAAATCCCGTCTTAACCCCGCCGTCCCCTGCCAACAAAATCATCCTCCGGGGTTCCAGAAGGTTCCAACTGCCGTTATTGAACATGCCCCGCGAATATGAATATAGAGCAGCCTGTTAAAAAATGTTGAACTTGACCGGCGGCGAGGAATTTTTTATGTTAATCTTTCCCCTTCGCGGGGGTGTAGCTCAATTGGTTAGAGCGCTGCCCTGTCACGGCAGAGGTTACGGGTTCGAGCCCCGCCACTCCCGCCATTTTCCGTCTGGCAAGAAAGTGGCCTTTCACCATTGATTCCATTGGAATAATGCCTCTTTCAACAGGCTGGCTCATCTCCACCGTCAATTACAAATTATGCGTTAGAATGAGGTTCTTTTTGCTACAAATTGCTACAAAGGAACAACCATGAAATTCCACCTCACAAC
>JBOHXA010000572.1:0-1053 GCA_050737335.1 Limisphaerales bacterium
GGGTGAAGGAATGCACACCGTCGCCCAGCGTCAGCACCAGCGTCGTGCTGGGGCCATAGACGGCATAACCCGCCGCGACTGGACGCGAATGTGGAGTATTTCCTGGAAAGCTTTTTCGAGCCGCAATGCGGACATTCCGACCCTTTCCAATCCGACGATCGAACTAGGATTTCACTTTCCTTGCCGCATTTACCACAATGGAATTCATATATTGGCATGGCTGAATTTTAGCCCAAGCCGACCCTGAATTTCAAGCGCGCCAATCGAATGTGAATGATCGTCATTTGGCCCGCTTTTGGACCGTGCCGCACGAGAGCGCGGACGTGCGATACCGGATATCACCGGCTATTCAGTCGAGGCGCTTTCCGTCGAAAGCCCTTTGCGACAGGGCGTCAACCTTCTTCAAAAACCATATTCTCTGGACAGTTTGTTGCAAATGGTCCGTTTTTGTTTGGATGAACCATCTCCGGCCGCGCCGCAAACAGGCGATAAATGCGACGCGGAGCGTGCGAAGAAGGCCAGAAAACCAAAGCCGCGGTCGTAGGGAGCGATACCGACGTTCATCCGCCAACACCGGCAAATTTTCGCGCCTCGGCTCGAGAGTTTAATTTGGAGTTTCTCCAATCGCGATTTTTGCGTAACTTTACCGCCGTTATGTCCAAAGCCAATCCGGAACATCCGCTTTATGTAGGGGTGGACCTCGGCGGCACCAATGTCCGGGCCGGCCTGGTCCAAAATGGCAAGATCGTTTCCCTGCACAAGCGGCCCATTTCCGCTCATGCGGGACAAAAGATCATTCTTGGGGAAATTTTTCAAACCATCCAGGCCGTATTGCAACCCAATGTCAGCGGGATCGGGATTTGCACACCCAGCCTCGTCAAAAACGGCATTGTCTATTCCGTCGCCAATATCCCCTCCTGGCACAAAGTGCCCCTCGAACAACTCCTCGAGCGCCATTTTCGGGTCCCGGCCGCCGTCAACAACGATGCCAAGTGTTTTGCCCTGGGAGAATTTCACTACGGCTGTGGCCGCGGCCATCGAAACCTCGTGGGT
>JBOHXA010000573.1:0-1797 GCA_050737335.1 Limisphaerales bacterium
ACACGTAATAGTAGCCCGGCGGCGGCGCGGCGAGGACCGGGCTTGCGGCGGCAAGCCAGACTGCGGATAAAACGAGCGCCAGGTCGAGCGCGATAAGCGCCTGGCTTCGGGCCTGCAGCAGCGGACATGGGTCCGCCCTGGTTAATTTGCGCCTTTGCCGTCCGATTACTCCCATCGCCTGGTTTTGCGGCAAACGCTGAACACTTCTTTTTGACTTCAATTTTTGACTCCTGATTATTAATTCGTTCGTCATTGTCAGCGTGGGCGATGGCGTGAATGGAACAGCGAAAATGGAATGTGGCGGAATCGCGCTCTGACGCGGCCAAGTCTGCTCGCCGAACTCATGGTCTTCTTGCCGCGCAAGACGTTCTACTATACGTCGTAAATCCTAAATCGTAAATCCCTAAAGTACGGCAAAATGCCCCAACTCCCGCAGCGACGCCCAATCTTTCGGCCGGCCCTGAGCCGGACGACCGATGATGACGTGATCGAGCACATCAATTTTCAACAGCTTTCCGGCGCGCATTAAATCGCGCGTCGTTTTGATGTCGGATTCACTGGGAGAGGGATCTCCACTGGGATGATTATGGACAAGGATTATGGCCGAAGCGCCGGCTTCGATCGCTTTTTTGAACACGGCGCCGGGGTCCACGAGTATGGTATCGCGTGTGCCGTTGGAAAGATTTTCGATGCGAATCAACTTGTTCCGCGTGTTGAGGAGCAGCACCTGAAGCGTTTCAGCATCCTTGATTGCGTTTTGCTCGCGAAGCAACTCGACCACGCTTCGGGCATTGTCCAGCACCGGCGATTCCCATTGCATTTCCACAGCCATCTTACGCGCCAGCGCAAATGCGGCGGCGAGCGTCACGGCTTTGTCCCGGCCAATCCCCTTAACCTTTTGCAAATCGGCCAGTGACGCCCGTGCCAGCGCCTGCACGGTTTGATATTTGGAAATTAATTGTTTGCCGACGTCGAGGGCGTTGGCGCCTTTGAGGCCTGTCCGCAACAGGATGGCAACCAATTCCGCCGGGCTTAAGGCATCAGCGCCCAAAGCAGCGAGCCGTTCGCGCGGCCGCTCCCCGACCGGCTGGTCTTTCATGCGCAGTCCTTCTGACATCCACAAAATCGTGTTGGGTGCGGGACGCAAGGTCAAGCCAAACCTTAAGGCGACGGCAACAAAAAGGCCCCGGAAAGTCTCACGGTCGCGAGGCGACGGCCGTTGTGAGTTCGTCCGGGGAAGGGGCGGTGACGTTGTATTCCGCGATAGAGTGTTCATTATTTTAACTGATATAAATGTGTCGCTTGCCAACGGAGCAAAGGACAATGACGCGCGGCCCAGTCCGGTCCGGTAGCTGTATATTTTTGTTTTTGACGTATGTAAGGAAAGAGCGTTGGAGATCCGTCCCCCCATCAATCGGGAATATTTTGGACAGTCCCTCGATAGACCCACGAGGGACATGGAGATGGAAGTCGTTGATTTTGCGCGGGTTGCAGCGTATTACAAGTCTTGACATTTGTAATGTGCGCAAAATGCAGGAGACAGTTGGAAAATGCGACTCGCCTTTGGAAGTTTCTATGTTCCAGTGATGAGCATTGGAAGGAGGTTCAGGGGCTGAAAGGCCTGTTGTTGTATCAGGGAACCTGATTTTGGCGTTGGATGGGATGAAGCCGATTTTGGGTTTTCTCTGGAGTTGGTTTTTGCAGGCGGCGGGGGGTAACGGGTTCAAAGCGACGCGGGTTGGGATGCCTTTGGCGAGGGGACTGGAGGCGCGCTGGGCAAATTTTTCCGCTTTTATC
>JBOHXA010000574.1:0-2573 GCA_050737335.1 Limisphaerales bacterium
GTCATATTCAATCCCAGTTGGGCAGGTAAACCGTTCCGCTGCAGTTCGTGCCGCCGAGGCCCGCCACCGACGCGCCGATCGAGTAGGTCGCGCTGCGGTGATAGACGGGCAAGTGAAGCACGTAGATGGTTTGATTGGTCGTGGAAGCGGCGTAGGACGAATTATTTTGGGCGTAACCGTTATGCGTATCGCGGTCAATTTCAACGCCATTTTCCATAAGGTCGGCCCAGGCGATGGCCAGGCCATTGGTGGCGGGCGCGCACGAAAAATTCACATCAATCTCCCCGGCTTCGTTCACATGGGTCGTAATGTCCCATTGCAGCGTTGAATAACCGGCGGACACCGCGCCCCACGTCCCAATGGCGGGAATGGTTTCACGGTTATAATTGACGCCCATCCAGGACAACCGCTGTTCTTCCGCGGGCAGCCGCTGCATGAAATTGGTGTAGCTCTGCTCGCCGGGCGGCGTCCAGGTGATTTCGGCCATCGCGCACAGCCGCGGAAAGAATTTATACATCGCGTTTTCATAGGACGGCACGTATTCCGTGAACAAAGTCCCCTCCGCGCCCAGAATATTGGTGTCGTATTGCGCCGGCAAACCTGAGGGAATGGGGTTAAATGCATAGACGTTGCTGATCGAGTTATACGCTGGCGCGCTGCCCACGATGAACGGCGGTTCATAATCAAGGTTCGTGCCTTCGATGTAATTGAGATAGCAATCGTTGTCAGGCGTCATCACGACTTTGTCGCCCGCTTCGGCCACCGGCACCGCTTCGCTCGAGCTTCCGGTTTCCCAATCCATGACTGCGGCGCCGGGGATAACGCCGCCGGCTTCGTATTCGGACCAGCCAATCATCGTGCGTCCGCTGGTTTGAATATAGGCGCTCAAGTTCGCGGAAAGCCAGTGCTGGTAGGCGATAATCGAGCTGGAGCCGCCTGGCGTAATGCCCACGGCTTCCATCTGAGTGACGTCATTGCTGTAGCTGTTCCACTGCGTATCGCCGCTGGCGATGACTTCGTCTCCGCCGCAATGAATATATTGGCCCGGGAATATGGACATCACCTCGCCCAGGACGTCATAAAAGAAAGCCATCGTTCCGGGTGAACCGGGGCTGAAAAGGTCCACGCCATAGCACGAGCCGCAGTGGGAGATGGTGTCCATGTTGTAATCGCTGACGGGGTTGCCGCAGCCAAATTGGGGATAAGCCGCCAGGGCGGCGATGGCGTGGCAGGGCAATTCGATTTCCGGGACCACGGTGATATGGAGTTGCCGGGCATAAGCGACGATCTCGCGGGCGTCGGCCTGGGTATAAAAACCGCCGTATTGACCCAGGGAGTTGGTGTTGCCATTGGAGCGCGGATTCAGGCTGTAATCCATCGCCGCGCGCCAGGCGCTGTTGGTGGTCAGCGCCGGATAATTGGTGATTTCCAGCCGCCAGCCCTGGTCATCGCTCAGGTGCCAATGAAATACGTTTAATTTGCACTGCGCCATCGCGTCCAGCGCCTGCTTGATTTGCTGTTTGCCGATGAAATGCCGCGCCACGTCGAGCATCGCGCCGCGCCAGTGGTATTGCGGCTGGTCGAAAATGTAAACACAAGGGGCCGTCCACGCCACAGTGCCGACGGTCTGCTCCGAAAAAACCTCCGGCGGCAGCAATTGCAGCAACGATTGCACGCCGTAAAAAACGCCGTCCGGGGTCGGCCCGCGAATGACGACTGAATCCGGCGCCACGGTCAGCTCATAACCTTCGTAGTTTAAATTGGTGTTGGCACTGACCGTCGTCAGCAGGATGCCTTCCAGAATCGGGCCTGAAGCGCTGGACGAAACCACGGCAAATTGCTGCCCCGTGGCTCTGAACAATTGCTCCGCCAAAAAATCCGCGTCGCCCTGCGAACGGGTGTCATAATAAATTTTCACCAAAGGATGTCCCGGCGCGGCCCCCGGCATTTGCGAGGGGCACAGGGTGAAAACACCCGGACGCATCTGCATTTGTTGTGGCAGCGGGATGATGGAGGGAAGGGCGGCCTGTCCATGGGGCGCGGCCAACGCCAATAAAATAAATGCCAGAATCAGGTTTTTCATGGGCGATAGCGCGGAGACCGTTGCTTAGGCTGTGGTAATTTGCTCGAGGAAATTCACACTTTACACATCTGCATTGCGAAATGCAACACTTTCTTTGACTTTTCTTTGACTGTAAAGGGACAACGTCATGGATGGTTTTTTTAATTTCTACAACCCTGAATGGGGTTGCAGCATCTCACCGGGCCCGCGACCGGTGTGATACCAAGGGGAATTCCTGAATCTGAACCGGCGGAACGATTCAAGAACGAAGATAAACGCTTGCCGGCCATCCCTCTCCGCTCCCATTCGGATGGGTGGGGAGCAAAAGTCAAATTCAGGGAAACTTTCGGTCCGGACAGCGTGACGATTGACAGCCATCGTAGGAGTCGAGGTAACGAGACTCTGACTAAAATCGAATCACCTGACGTGCCTACCACTAAAAAGTCAGAGACTTCAGTTTCGGCTTTTCAGCATTTTAGCCTTTTAGGACCGTCCTGTCACAGGGCAACGC
>JBOHXA010000575.1:0-1995 GCA_050737335.1 Limisphaerales bacterium
GGGCGTGTTTGAACGGTTCACGCCGCACTTGCCCGACGCCCACAAGGCATCGCCCTTCGTGTTGCTGGCCAATATCGCCCCCGCCCTGCAACATCATGTCCTGGACCAGATCACGCGCCCCAAATTCGTGGCGGCCGACACCATGGACCTTTGGCTCAACATCGCTCTGGATGATCTCCTTCGGCTGTTGCCGCGAATTGATTGCTTTGTGCTCAACGACAGCGAGGCGCACCAGCTTACGAAACTCGACAACATGTTCGCGGCCATCAAACAAATCCACAAAATGGGACCGAAATACGTGATTATTAAAAAAGGCTCGCACGGCTCCGTTTTATCCGGCCCGAAAGGGCATTTTCTTTGCCCGGCATATCCATTGCGCGAGGTCTGCGATCCAACGGGCGCCGGCGACTCGTTCGTGGGCGGAATGATGGGTTATTTGGCCAGCGCCCGCGGAGCGATCGAAAATCATTTTCGCCGGGCGATGGTCTATGGAAGCGTGGTGGCCTCGTTTTGTTGCGAAGGATTCGGCCTGAAACGGACGACACGAATCAAACGCGCGGAGATCGAGAAGCGGGTGAAAGAGTTGGAGAAGCTAACGCGGTTCTGATTGAAAAACTGTCTTGGTAACGCGAAAAAATGCGGAACGATTTATGATCACCATTGAAATTCAATATCTGGGCGAGCTTCGCTGTGAGGCCGTCCATCAGCCCTCGGGCGCCCGGTTGAACACGGACGCACCCAGGGACAACATGGGCAAGGGCGAAAGTTTTTCGCCCACGGACCTCGTGGCAACGGCCCTGGGCACGTGCATGGCGACGCTCATGGGCATTGCGGCGAGATCGTTGAACGTGGACCTGGCGGGAACCCGGGTTACGGTGCAGAAGGAGATGGTGGCGGCGCCGATGCGCCGGATTGGAAAGCTGGGCGTCAAAATCACGATTCCAGTGAAATTGACCGGGGAACAGAAAGAGAAGCTGCAACGGGCGGCGCTGACCTGCCCGGTTCACAAAAGCCTGCACCCGGACGTGCAAATACCGGTGGAATTTGTTTGGGCCTAGCGGCGCGGGGATTGCAACAGGTGCGAGCCTCCTTCAATTCCGCCGGGACTATTCGAGAAAATAAAAAAGGCCGGTCACTACTCCGGCCTCTTTTCAACCAACCACACCGAGAACTGTGTGGAGCACCAACACAGAGACAATAGCAGACCCCGGCTTTTGCGCATGTCACCAATACTGGTTACGAGCAAGCCCCGTGGAAAACAGCGCCGCCGACCGTCGCGGTTTTGGCCATCGAACCGCACAAAAATGTGGTGGAAACAAAGGCTCCGAGAGGCGATATTGTCTCCAGTGTCCATTGAACCATTTTGCAGGTGATCGCCTATTTTGCCAAATTTTGACAAAGAAAATTCAGTAACCGCCGCGCTCTTTGCGTCCTGGCACGTTTGTGAACCTCGATAGTCCCCGCCCCAAAGCCGCCGCTCCCCGTGAACCGATGCGATTGAAATGTATTCGCCGCGGCGCGGCCGTGGCTGGTGTGCTTGTATTCTTTTGGCTGGCCGGCCTGCAGCGCGGCTGGGGTGAAGCCATGCTGGAGCTGTTTCAGCAAACATGGCCGCAAATAACCGCCAAGATGCCGGAAATCGCCGAAGCGGGCTACGACAGTCTGTATCTGCCCAATCCCTGCAAGGGCAATTCAGGCGGGTATTCGGTGGGTTACGATGTGTTTGACCCGTTCGACCTGGGCGGCACCAATCAACAGGGAACCGTGGCCACCAAGTATGGCACCGAGGCGCAATTGATCGAAATGGTGCAAACGGCGCACCGGTTTGGCATCCGGGTTTATTTTGATAACGTGATGAATCATCGGGCCTCGACCGTGCCCGGCTATCCGGGTTCGGGCACTCCGATAAAATATTATCCGGGCCTGATTCCGCAGGATTTTCATTTTCAAACCGTTTCAGGCGGTTTCAAAAACTGGACAAACATCAGCGACTGG
>JBOHXA010000576.1:0-2328 GCA_050737335.1 Limisphaerales bacterium
CCGCTGGACTCGGCCAGGCTTGATATCATGCACCCGACCCTTTGGGGCCGGGCGGAAGCAGTGCGAACGGTCTTTCGGAATCTGGCTGAGGCGGTCACCCCGGTGGCATTTGGGATGCTCGTTTCAAGCCTGGGCAATGGTTCGACAGGACTGCGAGACGGTTTTATGATAATGCTCATTCCGTTGGCCATTGCCGGTGGAATATCGTTTATTACGTTCCGAACGTACGCACCGGATGCGGCCGCCGCGAAGGCTTATCGTGAAAAGACATTGGATGAGAAATAGGGACGAACCATTTGTTGAAAGGGCGCATGGGAAATATTTGGCGCACTCCATGGGCGGTGACCGACGCGGGGGCGCGCATGTTACAGATTTCGTTCCCTCGAGATTGGGTCGAGGTCGCGGTTGGAGAGGCGCTGATCGAGATACCACGCAGCGCTAATCAAGCCGATGTGGGAGAGGGCCAGCGGGAAATTGCCCAAGTGCTCGCCGGTGGGTCCCAATTGCTCGGCGTAGAGGCCCAAGTGATTGGCGTACCCGAGCATTTTTTCAAAAATAAACCGGGCCTGTTTTAAGTCGCCCATACGCGCCAGGCATTGCACATACCAGAACGAACAAACGGTAAAGGTGCTTTCGGGATCCGTGAGGCCGTCGGGCGCGGCTTCATCAGGGTGATAGCGATAGACCAACGCATCCTCGACCAAATCTTTTTCCATTGCGCGGAACGTGCTTTGCCACCTGGAGTCCCCGGCATTGAAGAATTTGATCAGCGGCAATAGGAATGCGGAAGCATCAAATGCATCGGCGCCGGGATATTGAACGAAGGCGTTCAGTTTTTTGTTCCAAAATTTGCGGTAGATATTTTCGAAAATGGCGTCACACTCACCGCGCCAGCGCGCGAGCGGGGCGGGATAAAAACGATAGAAGGCGATTTTGCTGGCTCGCTCGAGGGCCAGCCAGCACATAGCGCGGGAATACAAAAATCGTTTGCGTCCGCCGCGCACTTCCCAAATGCCGTTATCGGCCCTGGACCAATGTTTACAGATCCAGTCGCAAAACCGGACGATGTCTTTCCAGAAATCGTAAGAAATGGCTTCGACGTGCCGGTCATAAATGAACACCCCGTCCATGAGTTCGCCATAGATATCGAGTTGAAGCTGGCTGCTCGCGGCATTTCCAATACGCACGGGCCGGGATTGCCTGTAGCCTTCAAAATGATTCAGGTTGATTTCCGGCAAATCATGGGCGCCGTCGAGCCGGTACACTACTTGCAAAGGCCGGCCATGCTCAAATTCCCGGCAGCGCTCTTCAATCCACTTCAAAAACGCGCGCGCTTCGTCCGCGTAGCCAATACGCATCAGGGCATATAGTGTGAAAGAAGCGTCGCGCACCCAGGTGTAGCGATAATCCCAATTGCGTTTGCCACCAATGCTTTCGGGCAATCCGAACGTGGGGGAAGCGACGATTGAACCGTGACGGCGCGATGTCATTAACTTCAAGGTGAGCGCGGAACGGCGGACCATTTCCCGCCAGCGCCCGCAATAGACGCAACGCGAGGTCCACGTCGTCCAGAAATTCATTGTTTCTTTGAAGGCCTGCGAGACGTAATCGGGATTTTTGGAAGGCGATTCGCTGTCGCCGCCGGCTTCTTCGAGGATAAACGAGGCTGTTTCGAGCCGGCCCATTTTAAATTCGGCAACTGCCTCGCCATTGACAACTCGAATGGGCAGGCTACCGCGAAGCCTGAGACCTGGAAATTGCCTTTGGTCCGGAACGAAAAGAATTTCAGCGTCGCGCTTTTGGACGGTGTGTCCGCAGCGGGCGTAATCGAACCTGGGCGCGCAAACCATTCGCATGTTGACTTCTCCGCGGACGACTTTGACGCGACGGACCAGATT
Source organism: Limisphaerales bacterium (assembly GCA_050737335.1). Lineage (GTDB taxonomy): Bacteria > Verrucomicrobiota > Verrucomicrobiia > Limisphaerales > UBA11358 > UBA11358. The sequence continues at coordinate 1,899 of JBOHXA010000576.1, forward strand.
GTGCCGGTGGCCCAAGTGCTGGAGTGGCATGTAATCGGAGATTTCGACGATGCCGTTCTCGTGCAAAAACCGAGTGAGCAAAATGTTTGTGTCAGGGATATAGAGCTGGCGCTGTTTGAATTCTCCGGCTGCGGGGGCGATTTTGAAGCGACCGCCGCGTTCGTTGTCGAGCAGCGCGGCAAAAATGGCCGGTGAATCGAATTCCGGGAAGCACATAAGATCAATCGAGCCGTTCATGCCGACGAGGGCGACGGTGGCGAGGTCGCCAATAACGCCATAGTTTTCAATCGGCTGATATGCTTCCATGCAATTTGCTAATGTGTTTAGCTGGATGTCTGCCAACCATTTTGTGCTTTGATCAGGCGCAATCAATACCTTGGAATGGAATTGGCTTTGCCAATTGCAACGTCAATTGGCTGTAAAGGAGACG
>JBOHXA010000577.1:0-9619 GCA_050737335.1 Limisphaerales bacterium
CCATAAGACTGGTGCAAAAGGCCGTTTCCTGGGAGGCCTTCGGCAGCGGGATGAACGTAACCGCGCTGCTGGATTACGGTTACGATGCGAATGGAAACGTGACGAATATCGCCTCTGGTTATGCCAACGGGGTGAATTTGACGTACGCTTATGACCCGCTGAACCGGCTGACCAATGTGCTTTCGCACGGTCAGTTGGCGGCGGCGTATTCATATGATTTGGCTGGCAATTTAACGGGGATGAAATATGGTAACGGCGTGACGAATCGGTACCAGTATGATTCGCTGAACCGGCTGACGAACCTCGTGTGCGGATCGCAAAGCGGCCCTTTGGCGAGGTTTGGGTACACGCTGATGGGCGGAGGGACCAGAACAAATCTCGTTGAGAGCATCAATAACGGGCCGCCGGTGGCTTACGAATGGAGTTTTGACAATCTTTACCGGCTGACCAATGAGAACATCAGCACGATGGGGAATGTGGCTTACGCGTATGACGCGGTCGGGAACCGGTTGCAGCGTGTTTCGACCGGGGACCAAATGCCTTCGCTTGTGCCTTCGGACAGCTATTCCTACGATACGAATGATGAATTGTTGATAGCGACTGCCGGCGGCGGCAATATCGTCAGCAATAATTACGATCCGAACGGGAGCGCCGTCGGAATGGCGACAATCGGCCTGGTCACAAACTCCTATACCTACAACGACGCATTGAATCGGATTGTTGGGTCAACCGTCAAGGGCGTGACCGTTTCCATAATTGGCTATGACCCCGATGGGAACCGGGTGCTCAAGGACTTGCAAAGCTCGGATGGGAATTCGGACACGCTGACCTACTATTTAATTGATGACGTGAATCCGAGCGGTTTGCCGCAGGTGTTGGAGGAGTATCAGGGAGTTTGGACGAATAACGGGCAATCGGGCTGGGGCACGCCGGTGATGCTGAACCGTGTGTACAATTACGGATTGGCATTGATCAGCCAGCAGCAGTTTGTTTCTGGCTCCCATCTGCCAGGCGCCATTTCCTACTACGGGTATGACGGACATGGGAACGTGCGGTTTTTGATGGATACCAATGGGGTGGTCACGGACACCTATACGTATGATGCTTTTGGGAACTTGATCGCTTCGAGTGGTTCGACGCCGAACAATTATATGTATTGCGGGCAGCAACTTGATCCGGATTTGGGTTTGTATTATAACCGGGCAAGGTACTTTAGCACCGACGTTGGACGCTTTTGGACGATGGATACGTTTGCAGGGAATAACGAGGATCCGTTGTCGCTGCATAAGTACCTCTATGCGGAAGATAATCCGGTCAATGCCGATGACCCCAGCGGTAATGCCACGATGAATTCTATCCTGGAGCCAATTGCCTCTCTTCTTTATGCCGGGATAAATAGTCCATCGTTGATTGGCCAGGCGCAGAATTTTATATCCAGCTTAGGTGCTTTCACGCCAATGGCTACAGGTGGTAATAGAATTGCAGCAATAGTTTTTGGGGAGACTGCGACTATAGTTCCTCAACTGAAGAAGGGCTTGACGACGAATAACGGAAACCCATCAAACTGGGATACCAGTTCATGGGCTTCGTTGAACGGCGCAAGAGAAGGGATTGCTGAAATAGCGAATTACGGCAAAAGAAGTTTGTCGCCGCCGGTTTTTCCAAATCCCACAACTCCAGTTCAGACGGAACAGTGGCAATCTTGCGTGTATGCCGCTGGTTTAGCGCAGGGAAAAACTTCGGCGGACAGTGTTTTCATTTGGCCATCCGACGACGGGAAGGTGCCGACCAAACACCCTCTTCACACTGGTGGAGGATCGTGGTATTACGACTATAAGCCACACGCTGCTGTTGGGCCATTCCGCTGTGTAGGAGGGGGAGATGTCCCTATCGGGAATAATATCTATATCTATTTTTACACCGGTGTTCCTCTCTAACGCGATATGAGACTGAAAAAACGAATTTTGACCGCCGCCATTATTTTTTTTCTTTTGTACGTTGGCAGCTATGCCGCTTTTTATCTTCGTGGCATCCCGGCGGGCAATCTAGCGTATTGGGTTTACTTACGTGGCGGCAACGAAACAGAACGCGAGGAATGGGCTCTCTATTATTTTTACTATCCAATCTACAAGATTCATCGGGTGTTTGGCGCAGGCAGGCACGACTACGACCGTGGTATCAATTACAATGCCATCTATGATGGTGATGAGCCAACGAATAAGCCTTCCCGATGACATTTGTATGGCAAAACGCGCCGGAAACGTGCTGTTAAAGGGGTGGTTTGCGAGCGCATAGGCGCTCTTTTTTGACCCGGACGCCAGACCTCTAACGGAGTTAGGGCATTTTGCTTATCATCTTTTTTTCAAGTTTCTGCCAGGAATTTTTCAAATCCTTGCCAGCTTTTTTTGAGGCATTTTCGGGCTCCCCCCGTGACCGAGACAGGCCAGCTTGATTTCCCCTTGAAAGAACTACGCCGTCAACTGTCCTGACTCGTTCACGGCCCGGGACCAGTCTGGCCGTGAGCCATTGGTTTGCAGGTTGCGCCCCGTCCTGCCCCCATGCAACCCGCAAACCAATGGTGGCCGTGCGCAAGCACCTCACCGCCAGCCAGGGCTTCGCCGTTCTCAGCGTCATCCGTTTGCGCCGGCGTCCATCGTATCGGGTGACATCAATTTAAAATCCTTGAGCGCCGGGTGGCGATGGCCGACCAGGTTGACGGCCCACCACGCGCCCGCTTTCGTCACGTACTTGGCGCAGTAGTCCGAAACGTCCGTTGCATTGTTCACCGGCTCGATCCGGTTACGACCGTAACGCGCAAACCATTTTTGCCAGATGTCCCGCCGCCGTTTGTTTTTGCAGTCGCACCAGAGCGCGTGAACGTGGAAGCCGTCACGCCCTGGATTTTGTTCGAGCGCGTAGAAATACGACACGCCCCACATCTCCCGTTTCATGAACTTCTCGTAACAGCGTTGCGCCGACCAGACCGAGGCTTCCCAGGAAAACGTCAAATGGGCAATCACCTGCCACGGGGCCAGGGAATGAACCCAATCGCCCATAGCCACCGCCAGCTCAGCGGCTTTCATCCGGTCAGCCGGGACGACATATCGCGCATTGTTCATCTTTGACTTCTCCGCGTCTGGGCACACCTCTCGGACAAGGATGGGTTGGCGGGGCGGGGCGCTAACGCGCACCAGCCCCGGCCAAACCCAATCCACGGGGCCGCCCTGCATGGCCACGTTTACTCCAACGGCAACACGGAACTGGCCCGGATAATGACGCCGTTCTTGGCGTCAAAACTGTTCGGTTCCATCAGGTCGAACTCGACCACCAGCTTTTGCCCGTCCTTGAACGTGCACGGGCATTCTTTGGCGGCCTGTTCGATGGCCTGGATGCTGCGCGGGCACCACAGTTGCACTGTGGGCGCTTTGCCATCGGCGCACTGAACCTCGTAAAGGTTCACCACGCCGACCGGCTTTTTTGCTTTGTTTTCAATCGCCCTGTGGCGATGCGCCACAAACCTGACAATGACCATGCGGCGGCCTGCCAGGAACTGGTTGACTGCGTCACTTTGTTTCATTTGCTTATCCTTTGGCTTGCGAACGCGAGAGGCGACGCCACGGCCTTCGCCGCTGGACCTACCAGCGTTTTGTCCCTTAGTTGCTCCGTGGCCGCTGGACGGGCGGGAGGAGTGGCCAAAGCACCGTCTTTAACGCCCAGGTAATCGTTCAATGCCGCTTCCGTGATCCGCTTGTGGCGAATCCCCGGCAGCGCGTTGAGCTGGCCGCGGTTGATGAGGTTGAAAACCGTTTTGCGGCTCACCCTCAATGCGGCGGCGACTTCATCGGCAGTAAAGACTTTCATTCGTGCTTTGGGCGTGGCGATGACGCGGCCACACGGCCACGCCACCGCGCACGCTGTTTAGCGCGATGAGTTCAAAGAGACTTAGCTTGAGGACAGCCCGGCCATTGAGCATGGCTGGGACCGGAGAGAAGACCGTTGTTTTAGTTAATTTTTTGGCGAGACTTTAATCAGTTCATTTTAGGCGCGGACTTTGTTCGTTCGTTTTTTGCCCTGTATATCGTGTAGGTATCATGATTTTCCTTTTCGTTTTTCGGGCCTTAAACTTTTTCGCTTTACCGCTTATTCATTCGTAATAGGCGTCTCTTGTTCGTTTTTCATTGAGTCAGGTCGTGACCCTCACAAACAAGTATCAAAGAACAAACCGCACCGGAGGAACTTCATCCTCCGCCATTACAGACACCGTGAGCGTGAAATAGTTGCAAAAAAGTTGCGCGAAGGCGCATTTTTATTGGCTACTTTCGCATTGGTTCCACTTGAGGGCGTTTGAGGGAATTTGCGCACGCTTCCAATTTTTATTTTTTGCTTCGAGGGCTGGATTGCCTGGCTCTACGACGCGGCATTGGAAACTTTGGGCCGTCCCTGTTGCGGTCGAGCGTTGCTGGCCAAGTCAGTTTGCCTCTGTGCTCTCGCGCCGCACGGCGCACCGCGATTGCCTGCTGGAGGAAACGAGGCAGGCAATCGCTGGCGTTCGTCGGTCGTTTGGCGTTTCGGGCGTTGTCCTTTTAATCGCTCAGAGCGGCTAAAGGAAAAAACTCACGGGTTGCCATTGGCGTGCTGTTTGACGAACGCGCCGACGAACTCGGCGACCTTTTCCTGCTGGCGGCGGGGCAGTTTGGAAGCGGCTTCAAAGACTGATTGCAACCGGCCTTTGGCAGCCTGGCGTTTGGGCTTGGGCGGTGTGACGCCCAGCAATGCGTCCACACTCACGCCCAAGGCGTGTGCCATCTTGGGCAGCACTTCACCGCGTGGCGGCGTGCCGCTCAACTCCCAAAAACCGATGTTGGACGGGTGGACGCCGAGCTTGTCGGCCAATTGGATTTGCGTCAATCCTGCCGCCTGCCGCAGTTCAGTCAGACGCAAGCCCAACGGAGGACGATCTTTTTTGCGCATGGCCGCATCATAATCCGCCGCGGGGAAATCCCCGGACCGCTGAAAATAAAAAGCTTGCATGAAAACTAGAATACTAGAAATATGCGGACGTGTCACCTACTATAACGAAAAGGCTTGTTTTGAACTTGACGCCTTTTTCCAATCCCGGAGGAAATCATGCCGAGAATCCCTGATGCCGAAATCGAACGAGTGAAGCACGCCACGGACTTGCTGGCGCTGGTCCGCAGCCGGGGCGTTGAGTTGAAGAAGCACGGCAGCAAGGACTGGATCGGGCGCTGTCCGTTCCACCAGGACCGGGATAATCCCAACTTCATCGTGTCACCGGACAAGGGCCTGTTCCATTGCATGGTCTGCGGCAAGGCGGGCAACGCCATTCAGTTCGTGCAGTTCCACGACGGCGTTTCGTTCCGCCATGCTTTCGAGGTCTTGGCCCACGGCCAGGCTTTCGCGGGTGCGAGTCGCACTTCCCATGATGGCCCGACCAAGCAGAGCACAGTTCCCAAACTCGATTGCCCGCTGGCGCTCGATGCCGACGACGTGGCCTCAATGAATCAGACGCTGGCCTATTACCGCGAGCGGTTACAACAAACGCCGGCGGCGCTGGATTATCTGAAACGCCGGGGGATTGAATCCGCCATTGAAGCTTTTGGCATCGGCTTTGCCGACCGGACATTGGGCTTGCGGTTGCCCAAATTGAACCGCACCGAAGGAGAGGCGATCCGCACACGGCTGCAAAAACTCGGTTTGCTCCGTGAAAGCGGCCATGAGCACTTCAACGGTTGCGTGGTGTTCCCCATCAAAAACGACAAGGACCAGGTGACGGAGATTTACGGGCGTAAAATCAACGACAACTTGCGGCCCGGCACAGCGTATCACCTTTACTTGCCCGGCCCGCATGTGGGCATCTTCAACCGTGAGTGTCTGGCATCATCTGAAATCATCCTGTGCGAAGCGGTGATTGATACGCTGACGTTTTGGGTCAACGGGTTAAAAAACGTGACGTGCATTTACGGCACGGAAGGTTTTACCGACGAGTTATTGCAGGCGTTGCGCGATCACAAAACGCGGCGGGTGTATCTGGCTTACGACCGGGACGATGCCGGGGAACGCGCCGCGACACGAGACGCGGCGAAGTTGCAGCGCTTTGGCATTCAAGTGTTGCGGGTGAAGTTCCCCCAGGGCATGGATGCCAACGAATACGCCCGTAAACTGACACCTGCCGAGAAGTCATTGCGCTTGCTGGTCAACGCGGCGGAATGGATGGGCGGGAGCGCACGGCCAGCCGAGCCGCCCAAACACGTTGCAATGGTCGTGGATGAAATTACCGGCGAGCCGTTGCCCATCGTGGACAAGGAATCACTGGAAAGCGGCGTGGGTTGGGCACCGGCTGGCTTTGTTCCGGCCCCTTACGCGGACGTGCAGGCGCAATCTTCTTCTTTAGCTGCTTCTGTTAGCAGCCAACCAGAAGCGGCTAAAGAGGAGAAACCATCCGACGTGATTGTGAGCGAGGATGCCGGCAGTGTGATTTTGAAAATCGGATTGGGAGGGGCCACTGGCCCACGGGAATGGCGGGCACGCGGCGTGGAAAACAACACCAGCTTTGACTTGCTCAAAGTGAACTTGCGGTTACTCCATAATGAACGCTTTCACCTGGACACACTCGACTTGTATCAGGCCCGGCAACGCCAGGCATTCGTCAAACAGGCGGTGGAGGAAACCGGACTGGAAGTGGAACTGGTGCAGCGTGACATGGCCAAAGTGTTGTTGGAACTGGAAGGCGTGCGCGACCGGCGATTACTTGGAGTGATGCAACCAAGCGAGCCGGTCCCGGCCATGACCAGCGAGGAACGCGAAGAAGCACTAGCCTGGCTCAAAGCACCGGACCTCATCGGGCGATTGCGCGAGGCGTTCCACCTGGCCGGAATCATCGGCGAAGAAACCAACACGCTGATAGCGTATCTGGCGGGCGTCTCGCGCAAACTGGAAAGACCGCTGGCCATCATCATTCAGAGTGCCAGCGCCGCCGGAAAAACCACTTTGATGGACGCCGTGCTTTCATTCTTCCCGGAGGAGGAGCGCGTCAAATACAGCGCGATGACCGGCCAGAGCCTTTATTACCTGGGCGAAACCAATCTGAAACACAAAATCCTCGCCGTGGTGGAGGAAGCCGGGGCCGAGAAAGCCAGTTACGCTTTGAAACTGTTGCAGAGCGAAGGCGAGTTGACCATTGCCAGCACTGGCAAAGACCCGGCCACGGGCAAGATGGTGACGCAGGAATACCACGTGGAAGGCCCGGTAATGATTTTTTTGACGACCACGGCCATTGACCTGGACGAGGAGTTGCAAAACCGTTGCCTGACACTGGCCGTGGACGAGAGCGCCGAACAGACGCAGCGGATCCACCGGATGCAGCGCGAGCGGCGCACGCTGGCCGGGCTGATAGCGCGTGAACAACGAAAGGACGTGTTAAAGAAACTCCGCAACGCGCAACGACTGTTGCAACCGCTGGCCATCCTCAATCCGTTTGCCCCGGCGCTGACGTTCGCCACGGCCCGGACGCGCAACCGGCGCGATCACGAAAAATATCTGACGCTCATTGACGCCATCGCGCTTTTGCACCAACACCAGCGGGAATCCAAGGAACTGCCGGGGTGCGAGCCGCACGGGCCTATACGCTACATTGAAGTGACGCTGGAGGACATCGCGCTGGCCAATCAGCTTGCGCCGGAAGTGTTGGGCCGGTCCCTCGATGAACTGCCGCCGCAAACCCGCCGCCTGCTTGCTCACATCCGGGACGTGATGAAATCGAAACGCAGTGGCAGCGCCACCGGCCACCAACGAGGGGCAAAAACCATCACCACTTTTAGCCGCCGGGAGTTGCGAGACGCTTGCGCGTGGAGTTTAACGCAAGTGCGCGTCCATCTGGAACGACTGGTGGACCTTGAATATCTGGCCATCCGGCACGGGCGCATTGGCAGCCAGTTCGTTTATGAAACGCTCTTTGACCTGGACACGCCCGAAGCCGTGGCCCATGTCGGCCTGATTGACGTTACGCAACTACGGCGAAACCTGGCGGGTTTTGGGGCGGGGGTGGCGGGGCAAAACGGCCACCTGGCGGGGGGTGACAAAATGCCCCCGCCACCTGTTTCACGCAATGGCCACGCGGCTTTAATGCACACCTGACGGCCTGGCGGGTTCGCACATCTGGAGATGCGAGCCGCACGGGCCATCCTATCGTAATCACACACCGTAACTATGAGCATCAAGGAACTACTCGAAGAACACTGTCGCTGGATGGAGACCCGCAATTACGCGGCGGGCACCATCCACAACGGGCGGCTTTACATTGGCCGCTTCATTGACTGGCTGGCCGAACGCGGAGTGTTGCAGGCCCAGGACGTGACACGCCCGATGCTGGAACGCTACCAGCGCGTGCTCTTTCATCATCGCAAACCTGATGGCAAACCTTTGAGCTTTGCCGGGCAGCATGTCCGGCTCACGACCATCCAGGGCTTTTTCAAATGGCTCTGCCGAAAGTATTACATCACCGCCAATCCCGCCGCCGATTTGGAGTTGCCCAAGGTGGAAAAGCGGTTGCCCCGGCAGGTGCTTAACGCGCATGAAGCCGAACAGGTTTTGAGCCAGCCCGACCTTTCAACGCCTGTGGGCATCCGTGACCGGGCCATTTTGGAAATCCTTTACTCGACGGGAATGCGGCGCAAGGAACTGACCGGCTTGCGGCTTTATGACCTCGACCTGGAACGCGGCACGGTGATGATCCGGGAGGGCAAAGGAAAAAAAGACCGGCTGTTGCCCATCGGCGCGCGCGCCGCCGCCTGGCTCAACAAATACCTGGAGGAAGCCCGGCCCAAGCTCATCGTGGAACCGGACGAGCGCGAAGTGTTCCTGTGCGTATCAGGACGCGGCCTGACGCCGGGCGTATTGGGCCATGTGGTCCACGATTACGTAAAGGCAAGCGGCATCGCCAAGAATGGCAGTTGCCACTTGTTCCGGCACGCGATGGCCACCTTGATGCTGGAGAACGGCGCCGATCTGCGTTACGTCCAGCAGATGCTTGGACACGCCCGATTGAACACCACCGAGATTTACACGCACGTCAACATCCAGAAGCTGATTGAAGTTCATCGCCTCACGCACCCGGCCAAACTCCCTTCTTAGCCGCTTGTCAGCCGCTGCTGGAAGGACTACGCTTCCAGCCGTGAACCAGGAGCCGCTTCAAATGCTGTCCTGTGAGCCGCCGGCCGCGTTAAACGTGTTGCTCTGGCCGGTTGCCATCCCAAAAAATCGCGTCGGGGGGTCTGCGGCTTTTTCCTTCGTTTTTGCTTTCCAGTTCATTGGCGAAACTATTAAACTCAACACGCTGTTGCCATCAGTGCTTTCGTACTACGGCTATGACGGGCACGGGAACGTGCGGTTTTTGATGAATATCAATGGAAGCATCACGGACACCTATACGTATGATGCGTTTGGGAATTTGATTAATTCGACGGGCGGTACGACCAACGATTATTTGTATTGCGGGCTGCAATATGACTGGGTGAGCGGGCTGTATAATAACCGCGCCAGGAGGTTGTTTGCGCCGTTGGGAAGGTTTACGACGATGGATACCTATCAGGGTGACAATGAG
>JBOHXA010000578.1:0-2651 GCA_050737335.1 Limisphaerales bacterium
ATGGAATGCTTTGAAAGCCATGTGCCTCATCTTTGCCTTTCATGATCCGCCGATGCGAGATTGATACAACAAAAATCACGCATTTTCTATTGGCCATCATTCCACGCCTCTTTAATGCCAATTTGTAAACTCCTCGATTGCCTGGGCCAGCGGAAGCAACCAGCCAGAACTGAACGGAATTGCCGCCATTGGCACAACTGGAGGTCAACATTGATGTTGGCGCCGCCCCCGCAAGAGCAAAGTCGAAGGTTTCACTTCGGATGCTGAAAAGTTTAACGGCGGCTCATTCGCCGGGCGATTTGTAGCTGCCGCCGGGCTCAAAATTCGATGTTGCGGCAGCGTTGCTCAATTTGATAGCTGAATGGCTGGATCCGTTTCTCTGAGAGTTTCGCCGGCTCCTTTGCAATGAAACCAGCGACCTGTCTTCCGCTTAAAACTTTCACATCCGAATTGGCCTTTAGCGCGACGTACCAACCAGGCAAAGCGACGATAGCCTGGACCGTTACACGTTCGCCCGTAGCTTTGGATAGCTCGGCCGCCAGCCATCGGCCATTTTCTCGGGCCTGCGCCGCCGCCCGGTCATCATAATTGCCGGACGAAAAGGTAATCCGGCTGCCGTCAAACGTTGCGTCATAGTCCCGCGCGCCATTTTTGCCCGGTTTCTTGGTGCGATATTTGGTTTCGATGGCAAAGACCCCGGCCGGCCCAATGGCCACAGGGTCAATATTCCATTTACCTTCGCCGCGGATGTCATGAAAAATTTGATAGCCGGAGGCGAACAATGGCTGCAAATGTTCGGCCAGGCGTTTGCAGACCCCGATAATTTCAGAGGAGACAAATCCCGGAAATTTCCCGCATGCCGCCGAAGAAGGCGCGCAACCGCCTGGGTCTCATGCCTGAAATCCTCGGTTGTCATCGAGCATCGGCAATGGCGGTGGCTTTGAGGAAATTTCCACACTTCTTCCGTGGAATTCTCCGTGGAAAAGTGTGGAGATTTTAGGACACATCTTTCGTGCCCTCGTATTTGGCCAGAATCCTTGGGACCGGCAGGTTGAGCTTAAGCTCGTAACAGACTCTATTTCAACTGCTTGCAAATGTCTCCTTTTTAGAAGGACAGGTTTTTCCCGATGTATCCTTGATAAAAGGACACATTTGAAAGAACCTTAAAACCAAGGAAATCCGCCTCCTCATCCAATGTGTAGAAAACTGGTGCGGATAGCAGGACTTGAACCTGCACGGGTTGCCCCACTACCACCTCAAAGTAGCGTGTCTGCCAATTCCACCATATCCGCGCCATTCAAATAGTAAGAAACATCCCGACCAAAGGCAAGCCATTGTTGGCCATCCACGAGTTGTCCCCCAGAAGACGCTTTCTGAGGATTTCAAACGCCGCCACTACCCATTTTAAAATGCCGGATGCGCCAATGGGCATCACCAGCGCAAACGGCGCCGCGAATCGCTCGATGAGCCTCTCCGGCGTTCCTGGCGCGCGCAGACGAAGATTTTGATTTCGCAATCGCACCGCCGACCCTATCGTAATTGCGATGAAATCAGATGATTTTTCCGGCGCCCGCGTTCTGGTGACCGGCGGCGCGGGATTCATCGGCAGCGCCCTGGTATGGGCGCTGAACCAGCGCGGTTGCCAGGACATCGTGGTGTGTGATCTCCTGGGCACCAGCGAGAAATGGCGCAACCTATCGCCGTTGCGTTTTGCCGATTACGTGGAGGGCGATGTTTTGCTGCCGCGGTTGCAGAGCGGGGCGCTCGGGAAATTCGATTTGGCGTTGCACATGGGCGCGTGCTCAGCCACGACGGAACGGGACGCGAGCTATCTAATCCGCAATAATTACGAATTCACCAAGGACCTGGCGGCCTGGGCGCTGGCCAACCAGACGCGCTTTGTCTATGCCTCTTCGGCGGCCACCTACGGCGACGGGTCGGCCGGGATGGATGACGACGACGCCAAAATTGAGTCCTTGCGCCCGCTGAACATGTACGGGTATTCGAAGCAGCTTTTTGATTTATACGCCCGGCGCAAAGGATTTTTGAAAGGCATCGTTGGGTTGAAATATTACAATGTCTATGGCCCGAATGAAGATCACAAAGCCGAAATGCGTTCGCTGGTTCACAAGAGTTTTGCGCAGGTCAAAAAGGAGGGCGTCATCCGGCTCTTCAAGAGTTACCGGAAGGATTACAAGGATGGCGAACAAAAACGGGATTTTCTTTATGTCAAGGATGCGGTGGCCATGACGCTGCACCTGGCGGCCAATAAAAAGGCGGCGGGGCTGTTCAACATTGGCAGCGGCGTCGCGCGCACCTGGATTGACCTGGCCAACGCCGTCTTTGCCGCGATGGGGAAGAAACCCGTCATCGAATTCATCGAGATGCCTGAAACAATTCGGGACAAGTATCAGTATTTCACACAAGCGGACATCTCCCGGCTCCGGGCGGCGGGTTATCGCGAGAAAGTGACGCCGCTGGAAGACGCGGTCGGCGATTACGCGCGGAATTACCTCGAGCCGGACAAGCGGCTGGAGCCTTAACAGCCCGTAAACCAGAAACCCGCGGGCGCACTTCCGCGGCCCGAGGCTGGCATCAAACTCCTATTTTTTCGGCCCCGGGTCCGGATCGAAAAAGATCCCGCTCACCAC
>JBOHXA010000579.1:0-12716 GCA_050737335.1 Limisphaerales bacterium
GCACGATGTAGATCAAGGCCAAAAATCCAGCGACAAATGTGCTCGCATAGCCCGTGGTCACGGCAACCACGTGCGTGGCCAGCCAGAAATTGGTGTCCAGGACCGCCCGCATCATTTCCATTGTATCGCCGTCCAGCGCAAGGTTTTGAGCGATAATGAGCGTGGTGAAACCCATTCCCGCCGAAACCACCGCGCCGATTCCATTCCTGTAAAATTTTTCCAGGATCAAGCCCAGCAAACACGCGCCCCAGCCGATAAAAATGGCTGACGAATATAGATTTGTAACCGGCGGGCGGCCCTGCAAAACCATTCGATAAATCAGCCCGGTGGTATGAATGAGAAAGGCCAGCCCTATGAGCCAAACCGCCGACCTCCGCAACGCCTCGGATAAATTGAACCAGGAAAAAATGGCCAGCAATCCAGCAAGCACATAAATGACCATCGCATTATAAAAGGGCTGCATTTGGTTGAAAAAAACTTCCGCCCGGGTCCTGGCAAGTACCCGCGGATAACCCGATTGAAGCGACGAACGCAATTTCTCTACAGTTGAATTGAACCCGGCGACGTCCTGATTTTGCAGCGCCCAGGCCATCGAGGCGTATTGGCCAACCACGGGCGAAACAGGCTTTCCTTTCGCGGCGTCCATCAAATCTGTGGCAACACTTTTCCAATCACCGGATTTTCCCGGAGGCACAATCAGGGGAGGATCGCGTTGCGAAATCGTGTTGAAGAGGTTCCATTCGCCAACGAATTCGTTCAGGGCGCTCTGGTCAAATTTTTTTCCCGCCTGCTCGGCCTTCAGGGCCACTAAACCGGGCGCGATGGCGTTTTCATAATCAGCGACGTCCTGCTTCCAGTTTTGGGCCTGGTGCGGCTGGACCGTGTTCACAAGCTGCGCATACAGTTCCATCCGCGCGTGGACCTTCACCACGTCTCGATCGTAGGCGGTCCGGACGGCCGACTCGATCTGTTCCACTCGCTCGTTTTCCTTGTCAAACGCGTCGAACGAGGGCGCAATCTGGTTCCACGAATAATGTTCGCCGTCTTCATGCCGCGCAAGGTCCCTGTCCGGCAATTTCAGAAACGCAACCAAATCCGGATTGTCCACGCGAAAGACCGGCCAATTATCCGCCACCTGCGGATTCATCATCACGTTCGCCAGCCATTCGTCGGCGGAAATGGTTTGGCGATTTGTGCCCGCATCAAATAGTTCCTGCATGGGCGATCTCCATGGCGCCAGATTAAGCGTTTGCATTTCATTGATCTGCAACAGCGAATTGCGCGCGAGCGAATCCATCGGCTTGACCCGGCCGTTGAAAACGACCGGCAATTTTCCAAAAGCGGAAAACGCAAAATCGGCGTCACGTGACGGCTGCATCTGGCCGAGAAACCAGATCGCCATCACCAGTGTTAACACCGGCGGCAGCAATCGAGTCAGTGCGAGGCGTCTCTTGTTCATTTCCTTCGACCGATGAAACCAACGAGATGGAACATAAATTGAATGACCAGTCCGGCCCCTACCATCCCACAACCGATGTAGGGCGTCAACCAGCTCGGGTTATGAACGACTTGCAGCAGCGACCACGGCGCCAACCCGGCTTGTTCCGTGACATCGCCAGCGGTCATTTGTTGCTGGTAAAAGGTCAAACCCGCATAGCGCAACGGATGATTCATGGAAATCTCGATTTGCCGGCTTTCTCCCGTTTGCGAATTCTTCAACAGCACCCGACTGCGAAAATCTTTCGGAATATCGGTGCCTTCATAGACCGTATGGGTCGCCTTGAGCAATGTCAGCGAAAAAGGAAACCGGAACTGTTCCGGCCGCAGGGCGAACGTGAATTTCTTTCCATTGACCCGGACAATCTGCGGTTGCTTCAGCTCAGACACGATTTTTGCCGCCATGTCCGGACCCGCGGCCTGCGTGTACGCTTCGCGAATTTGCTCGATCTTCGCATCGTCATCAGCCCAATCCGAGACTATCCAATCGCCCAGGGGGCCGTTCTGGCCCATCAATTGGATTTCAGCGGTGGGGGCATTCTTGTCGTCCGTCGTTTTAACCTCGTTTGTGGGCCAAAAATCAAAATTCAGCGCAATGCCATTCGGCGCCAGGGGCGGTCCATTTTGCATCATGGGCGCGCGGAACTGTGTGTCGGAATTTTTCCAAAATTCCTTCACCCGCGCTGTAAACGGCAGGTTTGTGTTTTGGAGAAGACGGCCTGCGACAATCGAGTCCGCGGGAAACGCCACGACCTGCTCCCGGTTCGGACCGGCCGGGGTCATAAAAGCGAGCTCGTAATGATTGGCGCTCTCAGAGTACGACCTCGTTTGTCCCTCGGCGAAACTGATTTGCGATTCGTGCGCGAACATGTCCGTGGCAAGCTGGCCCACCAATAGCAAAATCACGCCCGAATGGGCCAGTTGAATGCCGATTTTTTTGACTGAAAACTGAAACCGGTAAATATGCGCGGCCAAAAGGTTGGCCAGCAGCATCGTGCCGATGAGATAGCCTCCAGGCAGGATGAGGGGAATTCTCATGCCGAAGAAGTCCACGCCCAAAACGATCCACTGCCGAAAATAGTGCCCTTGCGCGTTAAAAATTCCTTCATCCACCTGCGCCAGCGTGCCGATGAACACCAGTACAATGGCAAATGCAAGCAAAACGACCGTGAGCTTGAGCGATGTGAATAACCGAACCAGTCCCCGGACAAGTCCTGAAACAAGCGGTTTTCCCGGGATGACTCCGGGAACCGGGTTCGGCGCCGAGGATGCCTCCTCTTGCGGCGCCACTTCAATCGAACGTCTATCCATACCAAACTTTGAAAAATAAGCGGATCATCCCACAGCCATGTTAAGAAGAAACTCGATGTTGCTCTTGTTCTTCTTGAGCTTGTTCAACATAAGTTCCATCGCTTCGACCGGCGGAACACCCGTGAGGGCGCGGCGCAAAATGACCACGCGATTGTATTCGTCCGGATGATAGAGCAATTCCTCCTTGCGCGTGCCGGAGTGCTCGATATTGACGGACGGAAAGATGCGCCGGTCCACCAGCGCGCGGTCCAAATGGACTTCCATGTTTCCGGTGCCTTTGAACTCTTCAAAAATGACTTCATCCATTCGGGAGCCGGTGTCCACCAGCGCCGTGGCCATGATGGTGAGCGAACCGCCTTCCTCGACGTTTCGCGCCGCGCCAAAGAAACGCTTGGGCTTGTGCAGCGCGTTGGCGTCCACGCCGCCCGACAGGATTTTTCCTGAATGCGGCTGGATCGTATTGTAGGCGCGCGCCAGGCGGGTGATGGAATCCAACAGGATGACGACGTCCCGCTTGTGCTCGACCATCCGGCGGGCCTTTTCAATGACCATTTCGGCCACCTGCACGTGGCGTTCAGGCGGCTCGTCAAACGTCGAGGATATCACCTCCGCGCCGCGGCAGGTTCGCTCCATGTCCGTGACTTCCTCGGGCCGCTCATCAATCAGCAGGATGAACAAGTAGGACTCGGGGTTGTTTTTCAAAATGGCGTTGGCAATCTTCTGCATCAAAACCGTCTTGCCCGTGCGCGGCGGCGCCACGATCAGTCCGCGCGTGCCCTTGCCGATGGGGCAAACCAGGTCCAGCACCCGCATATTGAGCTCCTCGGCAACCGTTTCCAAAAGGAACCGCTTGTTTGGAAACAGCGGCGTCAGATTGTCAAAATGGGTCTTTTCTTTGGCCTTGTCCGGCTCTTCACCGTCCACAGCCTCCACTTTGAGCAGGGCGAAGAATTTTTCCTTTTCCTTCGGTGGACGGATTTGTCCGGCAATCAGATTGCCGGTTTGCAGGTCAAAACGCCGGATCTGCGAGGGCGAAATATAAATGTCCTCCGGGCAGGGCAAATAATTGAAGCTTTGTGAGCGCAGGAAACCGAATCCCTCCGGCAACACCTCGAGCACCCCTTCGGAAAACAGCACACCCGCCCGTTCGGCATTTTTCTGAAGGATATGGAAAATGACCTCATGCTTGCGCATGGTGCCAAAATTCTCGACCCCTAATTCTTTGGCCATCGAGTTCAGTTCAGTCATGCTCATTGCCTGGAGTTTGGCAATGTTGAGCGAAGAGGCGATTTTATCACGATGCGGGCCGCGTTCGCCATCCACTTTCGGTTCCTCGTCCGGCGGGGTGGGTTCGATGGGCTTGGAAGGCGGCTGCAGCGGGGCCTCCGGCGGCGCGGGTGCCTGCGCCTCGGCGCGAACTTCTTCAGCTCGCGGCTTGGTTTTTGGTTTTCGGGCGACTCGCGGCATAAGAGTTATCGTATAAACTGGATGGAAATTGATTTCCTCACCTTTAAGGCTGTCCTCCGTTTTGGACGGCCAGCGACTGGAAAAGTTCAAAATGGATTTGTCAACCGAGCGTCTGAGGAACCCTCCTCAACACAGCAGGGGAATTTTCGCAGTCAGTTTCGCTTTCAAGCCTATCCTTTTTGCCCGGGTTGTCAAATACGATTTATGTCAAAGATTTTGAACGTTCCCGGCCCACGGTGTCTCAAAACGATACACAGTTCTGGAAAAATGGACACGAAAAAACCGACCGACGCCACAGGGTGTCTGAAAGTAATACGGGCCAGCAGATGGCTTTCGCCTCTGGCATGGCGCCGCTGACGTGGCCGAATGCGGTTGTTGCGGGCAATCAATGAACGAAATTGTAATTATTATTAACCCGTCCGTGGCAATGTTCTACCGCGACTCAGAATAAACATCAAACATATGAAACAAATCGAACAATCCCGCAAAGCGGCTTTTACGCTGGTGGAAATCATGATTGTTGTCGCCATCATTGGCTTGCTGGCTGCAATCGCGATTCCCAACTTCGTGAAAGCCCGCGCCACCTCGCAGCAAAACGCCTGTATTAACAACATGCGTCAAATCAGCGGGGCAGTGAACGAATGGGCTTTGGAGACCGGTCAGGTTTCCGGTTCCTCCGCTTGCGCCGGGGGTATCACGGTTTTTCAACCGGAGCTCTCGCCGTATATCCAGCTCAATTCCAACGGCAGCATTCCGCCCTGCCCGGCCGGGGGAATATACACGGTCGGCGCAGTCGGCGCTTTGCCTCAGATGACCTGCTCGTTGAGCTCGCTTACGGCTGAACCCCATAAAATGCCCTGATCAGGCGCTTTTTTTTTCAACGGCTCGAAGCTTCGGCTTCGAGCCTTTTTGCTTTTTAGGCCTATTCGGCCGGGTTAAAATGGCACCAGACATGCTTACTGTCCCGGCAATATGGATTGTCGGCAACAATTCGTATTGTGGCGGTCGCAGCAGGCAATTCAGTGAACGCAAACGTCATCATATAATCCGCCTGTTGCAGTGTTCACTCCGCCTTTGTTAGAAAGAGAAGTACTATGAAAAGAATGAAACAGTCCCGCAAGGCGGGTTTCACCCTGGTGGAAATTATGATTGTTGTGGCCATCATTGGTTTGCTGGCCGCGATCGCCATTCCCAACTTCGTGAAAGCTCGCGCTACCTCACAACAAAACGCCTGCATTAACAACATGCGTCAAATCAGCGCCGCGGTGAACGAATGGGCCTTGGAAACAGGCCAGGTTTCCGGTTCCAGCGTTTGCGCCGGCGGCGCCTCGGCGTTTCAACCGGATCTCTCGCCGTACATCCAGCTCAATTCCAACAGCAGCATCCCGCCTTGCCCGGCCGGGGGAACATACAACGTGGGCGCGGTCGGCGCTCTGCCTCAGGTGACCTGCTCGTTGAGCTCGCTCCCGGCCCAGCCGCACGTATCACCATAATACCGCTGGTCTAATTGCCATGGCCGCAGGCCCGATGTTTCGGGCCTGTGCGCCTTTCGCAATTTGCCGGCAATTTGGAAGGGAAATATATGAAAATACCCGTCCAACGCACCCGTGGGTTTACCCTGATCGAGATTATGATTGTTGTCGGCATTATTGGTTTGCTGGCGGCTATCGCCATCCCAAACTTCATCCGGTCGCGGGCCGTCTCACAGCAGAATGCCTGCATCAATAACCTGCGGCAATTGAGTTCCGCCGTGGATCAATGGGCGCTGGAAACCGGCCAAGGGGCCGGAGCACCGCCGCCCATAAACGCGGATATAACCCCATACATCGTGTTAAATGCCAACAATCGGATCCCGGAGTGTCCCTCCGGAGGCACTTATCACATCTATAACGTCGCCAATTCGCCGCAAGTGTCCTGCTCACTGAGCACCTTGCCGAGTTTGCCGCACATTTATGTTTATCAATGATGGATGCTTCGTTTCGTCTGTCATCGAGGGGACATCATCACACTCCGGCCGTTCGCGAAAGCAAACAGGCCGGATTTTTTTTCGGTTGGCGGCCTGTTAAAAAACCATGGACATTCTATCCTCGCTTTAGCCAGCCCCTGAAAAATCAAACAACCGGAAAGAAAAGTGACAACCCGCCGCAATCTGGCATTAATTCTGCCTTCTCGTTGACTTTGAATTCTTGTTTCATTAAAAGTATAGAACCGGCATGAGTGTCATTTTGAAAACGGATAAATTGCGGGTGGAGTATAAAAGCCGCGACCTGGGCCAAAACACAAAAGTAGCCCTCAACGGCCTGGACCTTGAAGTCTCCTCGGGCGAAGTCTTCGGCTTTCTTGGGCCTAACGGCGCGGGTAAAACCACCACCATGAACGTCCTTCTGGGCTTTGTGCAACCCACTCGTGGCGCGGCCTCCCTCTTCGGCATAGACGTTCGCCAGCCCATCGCCCGCCGCCGCATCGGCTACCTGCCCGAAATGACATACTATTACAAGTTTCTGACGGCTGAGGAACTCCTGCGATTTTACGCCGGCATTTTTGGTCTGCCCCGCTCGGAAGCGGACCGCCGTATAGATGAAACCCTGAAATTGGTCGAGCTTGACGCCGTGCGCAAACGCCTCATTAAAACTTATTCAAAGGGCATGCAGCAGCGCGTGGGCCTGGCCCAGGCGCTCATCAACAACCCCGATCTCCTCATCCTCGATGAACCCACCAGCGGACTCGACCCCATCGGGCGCATGAAAGTCCGTGATATTATTCAACGCCTTAAAAGCGAGGGCAAAACGGTCTTTTTCTCGTCCCATGAAATGGGAGAAGTGGAAACGGTTTGCGACCGCGTGGCCATCGTCGCCTCCGGCGATTTGAAGGCCGTTGGCCGTGTCGAGCAGATCGTGCGGGGCCATGCGAACCTCGAAAAGGCATTTTTAAACATTATCGGATATCAAAATTGAAATGAGAAACGTCTTTGCCATCGCCAAAGTAGTCCTGCTTGAGATGTATCGGCGCAAGGATTTTTATGTCCTGTTCATCGTGACGGTCCTCATCACCGCCACGATGGGGTCCGTCACTTTCTTTCATGATGCCGGCATTGACCGTTATCTCAAGGATCTGTGCCTGTTTTTGATACTGGCCTCGTCCCTTTTTATCGCCATTGGCGCGACGGCCCGGCAAATCCCCGCCGAGCGGGAATCCCGGACGATCTTTCCGCTGATGGCCAAGCCGGTGTCCCGCGGCGAAATCTTGGTCGGGAAATTTTTGGGCTGCTGGCTGGCTTGCGGCGCGGCGCTGCTGATTTTTTATATTTTCTTCGGATGCATGGTGCTCGCGCACGAGCATTCTCTCCCCCTGGCGACGCTGGCGGCTTATTTCCAGGCCGCCAGCCTGCATTGGGCAATGCTGGCGGTGGTGGTGGCCATGACCCTCCTGGGCTCGCTCGTGTTCACGGCGGTCTCATCCAACGTCACCATCGCGTTCATTTCGGTCGTTTTCATTCTTTTGGTTGGCCGGCATTTGCACAAGGTCGCGCTCCACATGAGTGAGATATCAGGAACGGTCATTACCGGCCTTTATTTCATCATTCCCCACCTCGAACTGTTCGACGTGCGCGATCTGATTGTCCATGACTGGGGCGCTGTTCCATGGGCCTATTGGGCGATTGATATCGTCTATGCGGCATTTTATTCAGCACTGCTGCTGCTGGCATCATGGCTTGTTTTTCGCAAGAAAGTCCTGCAATGACCTCCGCCCGCCCCTATGTCTTGCTTTTGATTCTGTTGGTCGTGGTTTGCGCCAGCCTGGGCGCGCATCTGGACTGCTGGTATATGGCATGGCCCGGGAACCGCTCGGGCTCATGGAATCCCCTCGACGTTTTCATTGGAAGCGGCCAGCGATTATTTGCCGATACTTTTTACCGGGAAGCCGACGTCTATTACCATAGTGGTTATTATCCATCCATTTATGACGACCGCGAGGCGTTCCAAACTGAGCACATGGCGGCGGACACCGGCGCGGTCGCCAGCCACAATCACGGCGAGGAAACCGGTTTTATGGGGCCGCCCTTGGACTTCATTGATTCCTTTGGCCGCCATTTCATTCCCGATCGCCACACGCATCTGGACGAAGGCGGCCCCTCGGGCGACTTGAGCACCAGTTATCGCGTGGCCGAAATTTTGCCCTGGCTCAAAATCTCATCCAAACTCGATCCCGAAAACGTCAAAACGTATCTGGTCATGGCCTATTGGCTGCGGGCCAAACTCAGTCAGGCCGCGGATGCCGAAAAGGTGTTGCGCCAGGGCTTGCGTTACAATCAAGGAAATCCGCAACTCCTGTTTGAGTTGGGCCGCATCTACCTCGATGCTTACCATGAACCGGACAAGGCGCGCGCCATTTGGCAGGGCGCCCTGCGGTCCTGGACTGAGGAAAAACCCAAAGTTCCGCTGGCCGACCGGTTGAAATACAGCGTCCGGAATTTCGATGACCGCTTCATTTTTGAACAATTGCATGAATACCTCGCCAACGTCGAAAAACAACAGGGCAATTTCAGCGCCGCCATGGCCGACCTGCAAATGGCCAGGCTCGCCTCCCCCAAGCCCGCTGACATACAAAATCAGATAAACGATCTAAAGCGGGAGGAATCAGCCCACCCATCCGTGGTGCGTCGCTCTTCTGTCCAATAACGGCGAGTCAGCTTTTAACGTGTTCTTTGGCTGCCACTTTGCTTTAATTCCTCAATGAAAAGCAGACGGGCAATCATTTCCCGAAAAACCGCCGAAACCCGAATCTTCGCCCGCCTCAACCTGGACGGCAAAGGTCTGGCGCGGGTCAATACCGGCATTGGCTTCTTCGATCACATGCTCAAGCTCTTCGCCAAACATGCCGTCGTGGACCTGCAGCTCAAATGCGTTGGCGACCTCGAAGTGGATGCGCACCACACCATCGAAGATTGCGGTATTGCCCTGGGCCAGGCCTTTGCCAGCGCTCTCGGCGACAAACGCGGGATTCGCCGTTACGGCTCCGGATTTCACCCCAAAAACCCATTCACTGGAGAAGCTTACGTGCCCATGGATGAATGCCTGGCCCGTTGCGTCGTGGATTTCAGCGGCCGTTCTCATCTGGTCTGGCGCGGCCTGAATCAATTCGCGCATAAGAAAATTACCGAATCCGAGAAAAATCAGGACCCCGCCAGCGCGTTCCGCTTTGGCTTGGCGCGAGAATTTTTCCAGGCCTTCGCTAATGAAGCCTGCTGCAACCTCCACCTCGAACTCCTGTACGGCGATGAACCCCATCACATCGTCGAAGCCTTGTTCAAAGCCTTCGCCCGCGCCGTGGATGCCGCCCGCCGGCACGACCCCCGCATCGCCGGACTCCTGCCCAGCACAAAGGGTAAATTGTAAATCCAAAAAAATGGGGAATTGACGGAAAGGCCCGAATACTCCATCTGGTTCAACATCCGGACCCGCGAAAATAACGCGCCATGGGCAATCCGTTCATTGAGGAAATGGTGGGTTGGCAGGGACTCGAACCCTGGACCAATGCCTTAAAAGGGCACTGCTCTACCAACTGAGCTACCAACCCAACCGATTGTATAACCGGGCTGTCTTGAAGTTTTTCTACTTTCAGAAAAGGATGACGGCTCGAATCATCAGGTGGATATTACGCCTTGTTTAGGCGAGGTGGCAAGCAGTTTCGCCGGTCGCTCAAGACCAAAGACCGCAAATTAGCCGACCGGCGCTTGAACACACTACCGGCAAAAATCGGCTGTCTCAAAATTTCCGACGATGCAAAATTAAATTTTGAAAAGGTCGCAAAGCTGTGGTTGGAAACGGAAAAACACGCTTTGAGTTCCAGCACCGTGGAACGGCGTGAAATGTATATCAAAGGGCTTGCGCCGAATTTCGGAAATTCAACCATCCGCAACATCACCGGGCAGGATTGCGACCGCTGGGTTACGGAACGCGGCGCGGCGCTTCCGAAACTTTCGTTCACGAGTTGGACGTGATGAAATCGGTTTTTGAATTTGCGTCAACTTCGTTCAATACCTCAAAGACCACGAAATTTCTCATGCCGCTTTCGACAGCGACGACGAAAATTCGACGCTCAAACGCTTTCATTCGGAGGCGCAATTCATTGACGCCGGCCAGCCGACGGAGATTGATAAGGTGTCATTCGCGCTGGCTGACAGCGATATTGTCGTGGTGGATTGCCGCGCCGCCTCAACCCGTATCTTTCTGAACTATTTCGAGGAAACCCGACTGCCCGACATATTGGAAAAGTTGGGCGCGCGGCTGACAATCGCCTGCCCGGTCAATCACGAACTTGGACGGCATTTATCAGATTCAAAAGCTGGTGAACGCCATCGGCGGCAGTGTGGATTTTGTCATCATCCGCAACGAGGTTCACGGCGGGGGATTTGATTTGTTCGACAAATCCAAGCTCCGGCAGAAATTGTTGAACGATTTGGGCGCGAAGGAAATTCAAGTGACGCAAATGCGAAAATGGCTGGTGGAAGGATTGCAAAAGAGCAAATTGACTGTGACGGCAGCTAAAACGACCGAGGATTTTTCCTTCATGGATCGGCAACTGCTGAAGCTTTGGCAGGAAACTTTTTATGCGCAGATTGAAACCGTGAAGGAATTTTTGCCGCCTACGGACGCGGCGCAACCCAAGAACTGAACGGATTTTCCGCCACGAAGATGAGTCTCGCAATTGAATGCGGAACCCATCTTGAATTTGACTCAAAAGACATAAAAACAGCTTAAAGGAACATTTTAAGTAAAACATACTTGTCTTAAATATCGTTTTTTAGAATATATCGGTATGGTTGCATCAAAAACAGAACTGCTGGCGGTGCTCAGCCAATATAATCCGTGGTGGCGTGATGGTCGCGTAGGCGATTTGCCGAAATGGCGGCGGGCAGCGTTCGCGCAGGTGCTGGCTTGGATGACGAATCCGCCGACGCACCGGGCGTTGCTGCTGTCCGGCGCGCGGCAGGTGGGAAAGACGACGTTGTTGTTGCAGGCGGTGGAGGCGTTGATTGAGAGTGGTGTGCCGCCCGCCAAAATCCTTTATGCGACGTTTGATCATCCGCTGGTAAAACTGGCTGGGTTGGATGGCCTGCTCAACCTGTGGAGAGAAATCGAGCCAGCGCGGGACGGGACGGAGTATCTGTTTCTGGATGAAATTCAATACACGAAGGACTGGCAGACTTGGCTCAAGCATCAGGTGGATTTTCAGAAGCACCGGCGCATCGCGGTGACTGGCTCGGCGACGCCGCTGGTGACGGAAGGTCAGGAATCGGGCGTGGGTCGGTGGCACACGTTGCCGCTGGCGACGTTGTCATTTTACGAATACCTGCAAATCAAGAAAATCGCCGCGCCGCTATTACCGGCGGTGGGGTCTTTGAACCAGTTGTTCGACTGGCAGCCGGTGCAGTTTGCGCGGGTGGGCGAGGAGGGCCGGGCGTTGGTGGCGCATTTTCACGAGTATTTGTTGCGCGGCGGTTTCCCGCAAAGCGCCCTGATGGAAAGCATCCCGCAGGCGCAAAAACTCCTGCGCGAGGACATCGTGGACAAGGTGCTCAAGCGGGACATGACGGCGTTGTTCGGCGTGCGGCGGGTGTTGGAACTGGAGCAGACGTTTCTCTGCCTGTGCCTGCACGACGGCGGGCTGCTCGACATGACAACGCTGTGCAAAAATCTGGAAGTGAAAAAGCCAACAGCGAACAATTTTATTGCCCTGCTGGAAAACACACATTTGATTCACCGGCTGGCACCGTTCGGCTACGGCAGGGAAATTTTGCGGGCGCGTTACAAGGTGTATTTGGCGGATGCGGCCATTGCGCCGAGCGTGATGCTCAAAGGCAAGTCGTTGCTTGAAGACAGCGCGGCGCTGGGCGTGGCCGTGGAGACGGCATTTTTCAAGCATATCGTCACGCGCTACTACAACCGGAGCGTGGCCTTCAACTACTGGCGCGGAAAGAAAGATCATGAGGTGGATATTATTGCCACAATCGAAGGGCGGCTTGTGCCATTCGAGGTGAAGTATCGCTCGCAGGCCACGGGGTTGGGCGAATTGAAAGGAATGCAACAGTTTTGCGCGGAGCGGAAAGTGGCGCGCGGTTATGTGATCACAAAAGAAGTCACGGACTTCGGCGTGCTGCCATTGGATGAGGGCGGCGGCGCAGCCGTGGTGAAGATTCCCGCGCCGCTGGCGTGTTACTGGCTTGGCCGTTCTGAAGTCGAGAACGCTGACAAACAATAGAATTAAACGCGCAATATTTTGAAGAACACGCCAACCGTCAAACATGCCTTTTAGAATCGTCAATCTAGCTATCCAAAACAATTTCCTTTCAGTCGGTTCAATCGCATTCAATGGTTCGAGAAAACCGATGGCGACCGCCACGACGAACGCGCGCTCCGTTTGACCGTGCTCCTTTCGTC
>JBOHXA010000580.1:0-2025 GCA_050737335.1 Limisphaerales bacterium
GGATGACTTTGGGCGCCTGGCGAAGGGCGGCGCGGAGGCCGTTGGCGTAGGAATCAAAATCCACGCCCAACTCGCGCTGGTTAAAGGTGGCTTTCTTGTGGGAATGCACGTACTCGACCGGGTCTTCCAGCGTCACAATATGCGCCGCTTTGGATTGATTGATGTCGTTGAGAATCGCGGCCAGGGTCGTGGTTTTGCCGGACCCGGTCGCGCCGGTGATGAGCACCAGCCCCGTCTTTTCCTTCGGGATTTCCTTGAGGACCTCTGAAAACTTCAATTTTTCCAGCGTCGGAATGATGGTATTCAATTGCCGGCAAACAATGGAAAAATTTCCGCGTTGCGAGAAAACGTTCACGCGAAAGCGGGCCTTGTCCGAAAGGGCGTAGGAGGTGTCGCAGGAGCCATGGCGCAGCAGGTCTTCGATCTGCCACATATTGTCGCCAATGATGTTAAGAGCAATCGTTTCGATTTGGAAGGGCGTGAGGATCTCGATGGGAGGGTCCAGCACGACGGGTTTCAGTTCGCCATAGGATTCCACCTGCGGCGGTCGTTCCACCGTGAAATTCAAATCCGACACTTCCGACTGCGATGCGAGCATCGTCGTCAGAATCTGGTCCAATTCGGGTCTCCGCATAATTAAAGCGTTTCTTCGTCGTCCGGCGGATGTGCGAGGAGCGGACGAAACTTCTTCTTGTCCAGGGCCTTGTCATAGGCGTCCTCGGGCGTAATCCGTTTCATCCGCAAATGCTCCATGATGTGGTCGTCCATCGGCTGGTTTCCCAGCTTCTTGCCGACCTGGATCATGCCCTGGATTTGATGGGTTTTGCCTTCGCGAACGAGGTTCGCCACGGCCGTGTTGAACAACAGGATCTCGAAGGCGGCAATACGCCCTTTTTTATCACTTCGTTTGAAAAGGGTCTGGGCGACGATGCCTTTCAATGCCTCGGAAAGGGTTTGGCGGACTTTGTTTTGCTGGTCCGCGGGGAAAACGTCAATGATGCGGTCCACGGTTTTGGCCGCGCTTTGGGTGTGAAGCGTTCCGAAGACAAGGTGGCCCGTCGCCGCCGCGGTGATGGCCAGCTCGATGGTTTCCAGGTCGCGCATTTCACCCACCAGGATGATGTCCGGGTCTTCGCGCAAGGCGCCGCGCAAGGCCGAGGCAAAGGACTTGGTGTGCACGCCGGTTTCCCGATGGTTCACCAGGCAACTTTTGCTTTCATGGACAAATTCAATCGGGTCTTCGATGGTGATGATGTGGTCTTTGCGGTTTTTATTGACGTAGTCCACCATCGCGGCGAGGGTGGTGGATTTTCCGGAGCCGGTCGGGCCGGTCACCACCACTAATCCGCGGTGCAACATGCAGAACTTTTTGAACACGGCCGGCAGCGGAGCATCGAGTTTTTCGAAGTCCTCGAATGACAGGACCCGGCTGGGGATCTGCCGGAAGACCGCCGAAACGCCATTGCGCTGGTTGAAGAAATTGACGCGGAACCGCGAAATTTTTGGGATCTCATATCCGAAGTCCACGTCGCCGGTTTCCTCGAACTGTTTTATTTTGTAATCGGGGGCGATCTCGTAGAGCATGGCCTTGAGGGAATCGCTTTCCAGCGGTGGATAATCCACGCGCTGCAATTCGCCGTTGATCCGCAGCATGGGGGGGTTGCCCGACGCCATGTGCAGGTCGGACGCCTTTTGTTCAAACATCAAATTGAAAAACGCGTCTATTTTGGCCATAATCGCCTTCTTATATTTGGCGGTTCTATAGCCACTCTCGTGCCGAATGCCCGGAAAAACGCTCGAACAAATTGTGAGGGATGAAATTGTTGCGCGACGGGGCGCCATGCCCTTTGCCCGCTTCATGGAACTGGCGCTTTATTGTCCCAATCTTGGATACTATGAAACAAAAAGAGACACCGTGGGGCATCGGGGAGATTTCTATACGAGCGTCAGCGTTGGGAACCTGTTTGGGCAAGTGCTGGCCTGTCAATTCTCCGAGTGGCTCGAAGAACTTAAAACGCCCGCGGG
>JBOHXA010000581.1:0-2531 GCA_050737335.1 Limisphaerales bacterium
TCGCTGGACGGCTGAAACCTTGCCCGGCCTTCAGGCGGAAGCGGATTTGCTGGAAAGTGAAATTAAAAAACTGACAAGCGCAAAGGGCAAAATCAAGACCGGCATTGACCGCGAAGAATTGCGTGACGAGTTACAGACCAAGAAAAAAGCTTTGGCAGACGTGAAGGTGCAACTATCCGCGCCGCGCTTATGTTGCGAAGACGTAACATCCGAAAAACTCGCCGTGATGCTGGGGTGTAATCAGGAACAACAGGCCAGCCTGTCCTCGGACGCGGGCAACATCGTGAACATATTGCTGGGACGATACAACAAAGTGGACCGCACAGATGAAGGCATTTATTTGAAAGCCTTCAGCGGTGACAACTGCCGTGTAGATCGCCAGGGGCGCGAACCCGTTTTGCTTCAGCGGCCTTGCCTTGCGGCCTTGTGGCTTACGCAACCTGACAAAGTGGACACCTTGCTGGCGGAACGAAGCCTGACCGATGGCGGGTTGATACCGCGTCTGCTCGTGTGCCACACACAGGCCCAGCCCCGGCCCATCGTGGACGGCACGGAAGGCATCCCAGCGGCCACGGCAAACGCTTGGGGGATGCTCATTGGCAAACTGATTAAGACATTTCGCATGGCGGGCAAACCGTTCACGATTCAGCCCACGCCCGAAGCCAAACGGATGCTGGAGGACCATTACAATAAAATCGTGGCGCGGCGTCTTTCAGACTTGCGGGACGTGACAACCTACGCGGCCCGGTGGAATGAACAGGCATGGCGGATTGCGGTCTGTCTCCACGCGGGGCTTCACGGTGAGGATGCAGGCGAACGGATGTTGGAGGCGGACACGGCGGCAAAGGCAATCGCTTTGGCGGACTGGTTTGCAAATGAACAGCTTCGCATCCTTGCCCGTGGACGGTACGCGGCCCGCCGGGCCATGTTCGATGAAGTCTTGAAGTTGCTGGTGGACGCGCCCAGGGGCATCACGGTGCGGGACGTGCAACGGGCGCGGATTGTCACCACCGCAGACGAAGCGCGCGATTTGCTGGCCCGGATGGAAGCGGACAGTGAATTGACAGGCAAAGATTCTCAGCCAGAAACCGGCGGCCACGTCACCCGGATTTATATAAAGTCGCGGAAGTGAAATCTACCCCATACTGGCGTGACACTCGTGACACGCGTGACAGACGGCGGGCGAGTGTCACGTCTGTCACGTCTGTCACAGGGGGATTGAGAATTCCATGGCGCGGATACGCGCGGCGGGCCATTCCGAATTGCCTTCATTACTCGCCAGATTTCACAAAGGACGGAACGCTTTCCACGTCTTTGCGTAATGCTTCCAATTCGTGATGCGTGTAACGCTCGTGGACGTTGCTCTTGTGGCCGCTCAATTTCATTCGCCGCTCCTTGGATACGCCTACGTTCGCCATTGCTGAAATCGCTGTGTGCCGGAAACTGTGAAAGCTCAAAGTGAAAACCTGCCGCCCCTTGCCGTTCACATTCGCAATGCCCGGCTCGCGCTTGATGCCTGCTTTTTCCATCAGTTTCGTGAACGTGGTGCTCAATCCGTTCGCGCCCGTTCCCTTCTTTTTGCTCAGGCCCGGAAAAATAGGCGCGTCCGGCTTGTTACTATGAACCGGCAGCGCAAGCAGGTAATCCTCAACGTCCGAGTGCAATGGGATTTCCAGCGCCTTGCGGTTTGCGGTTTTTCTGTCTTTTTGCGGATGAAAGCAGAGCGTTCGCCGTTCCGTGTCCACATTCGCCCAAGTGAGTTTCGCCGCGTCCATGAGACGCAGACCGTGACAAGCACCCAGCAAAATCATCCCACGCCATTCAAGGTCCGCTACGGCCAGCAAATCGGCAATTTGCTCGCGGGTGAACGTGTCACGGCTGGCGGAATTTTCCGGCAGCATATCCACCGCTTCGGCTGGATTGCTCAAAATAATTCCCTGTTTGCGTGCCACATTGAGTGCGATACGGAGGGTTTTAACCGCCATGTTCGCCGTCTTATTGGCCTTGCCTGATTTGATGTAACTGTCCCGGAAAGCGGCAATTTCATGCGGCACCAGCCCGGCGAGGCTGCGCTTGGCTTTGTCGCCAAGATGTGTCAGGAACGCTTCAATGACATCACCGTAACGCCGCGCCGTTGACGGGGCAGCGGTGAGCTTTTTGGATTTAACCCAATCCCGCAGGAATGAAATGGTATCGGCAGTGTTCATGGGTTCTTGGTTCACAGTCTCGTAAATTTCGCTGACAACCTTTGAGGCTTGGACTTGGGTGAGAGTGCCGCGCCGCGCCAGGTCCACTGCCCGTTGCCAGCCCGATGCCACGGCTGCGGCGCGCTTGCGCTTGGTTTCTTTCGTGCTCTTGAAGCGGCGAATGCCGTTGGAGTCGGTATAGGCGCAATACCAAAACGGCGATTTGCCACGAGGATCACGATGTAGGCTTGCCATAAGTCATAACTTAGGTCATAACAACGCCAATGTCAATCAATGACGCAGAACGTTGTAGATAAAGGATTTTTAGATTCGTGCGGGCAGGGT
>JBOHXA010000582.1:0-5060 GCA_050737335.1 Limisphaerales bacterium
CTCAGGATCATATGGCTTTCTAACAGTAACTTAAAGCACGACCCGCTTTGACGCTATCGCCCGTTTGGGCGAGCGAAATACGGGCTTCCTGGAGAGGCGCTATGGCCGCCCGCCCGCCACGTCTCCCGGAAAAGAAACGTCCGCTCCCGCGCCCAATTTCCTGACTCGCCGCGTTACACATATTGGCTCAGTTCTCCTTAATCCGGAAAAACCGCCGGATATTCGTCAGCGGCGCCACGAACGGCGAAGTCGCGTTCGTCAAATCGCTGTAAGGCCCGGCCGCATTCGTCGCGATTTGCAGGACGCCAGAAACCCAATCCAATTCCAAACTGCCGGGTTCAGCGTTTGTAAAGGCGAGTGTTTCCGGGGACAATGCGCCAGCCTCATAAAGCGTTCGCACCTGGTTCGAATTCAAGGGGTAATCGTAGATGGCAACGTCGCAAATCCGCCCGTAAAATTGGTTGTCGTTCCCGCTGGCTGCGCTGCTTGCCCGCGCCCCAATCGTAATTGGAACCGGGGCCGAATCCATAATGCCGCTTTGCCGGGATATCGCAGCGGTGCCCGCCAGCGCGCCATTCACGTACAACAGAACATTGCCATTGGCTTCATCGCATACTCCCGCCAAATGATACCAGCCATTGTTGGGACTGCTGTTCGTGGCGTTGATGGCGCTGTCGGCGTTGAACGCCGCGCCCGCGGCATTGCGCGCTTCAAACCGAAAATCAGCCCCGGGCGCGCCTTCATCAAGGTCCAGCTCTTCACCATAAAAATAACCTTTCGTCACGATTCCAGCGTTTACGTTTTGCGCGGAGCCGCTGCCGTTCACCCACGCTGAAACGGAGAATTCGACGTTGCTGCCGGCCGGCTCGCTGAAGTCCATGTTTTGAATTTCGCTAACGGCGCTGTTGCTGCTGGCCAATGAACCAAACAAAGCCGCCGTGGTAGCGGGGTCCGCCGCCGGGTTATAGCCCGGTTCACCCAGAACTACATTGGTATAAAGGCCATCATTCCCGCCGCCATAATCGGTCGCGACGACGCCATCATCGCCGCCGCCTTTTTCAGGTTCATTCAAGGGCCAAAAATCCACCGGATGGAGCGCGAGCGCCGCATGGGCATAAGACGCAGTCGGCGGGGCAATCACCTGCACGAGCCAATCCGTGCTGCCGATGGAACCCAAACCGTTGGAAACCACGCAATTAAACAAACTGATGCCCACCGGCAAAGCGCCAGGGGTGAATGAAGCATTCGTCGCGGCGGCAACGGCCAGGTCGTTGCTGAACCATTGAAATTCGAGCGGTGGATTGCCCGTGGCCGAAATAGAAAATTCCGGCGTTTCTCCCGAATACAGTTTCAGGAAAAACGCATGCCCTGCCGGGGATTGGTTGACAATCGCCGGGGCCTGGTTGGTCGTCAGGACAAAGGTTGTCACTGAACCAGCGGGAATCGCAGCCGTAAATTGTCCATTGGACACCGCCGGCGCGCTTTGCGCCGCCATATTTTCACCATTGGCCGTTTGTGTTTCGGACATTTGCCATTGCGCCGGCCCAAAATCGCTCAAATTGTATGTCACTTTGAGACTGCTCGAGTTTGTATTGACCGTCACCAATACGAGAGTTGCATTGGTGGAATTCCAAGCCGCCAGCGTGTTGGTATCGTTGACCGAGATAATCTCACAGCCCGGTCGGATGAATTCGCTGAATTGTCCCATGACATAAAATTTCTCGTATGTGAGATAACTGATCGAGTATCCCGCGTTCGTGGAAGCCACAAGGCCATTGTAGAGAAACGCATTGCCGGCGTCCGCGTTCACCGCCATCCAATATATCCATGCCTGAATTTTCATGCCGGTAATGTCGTTATAAATCTGCCGGGCCATCTTCATGCCCGTGCTGTCGCTGTCGCCGTACTCGGCGACCCACAGCGGTTTCCCGTGCGCGGCCGCCTCGGCGCTTAATCTGGCCGGATCGTTCTCTATATAGGAATGGGTCGAGAATAAGGCCAAATTGCTCAACGTAGTCGCGGAATATTCCGTCACATCGTTGTAAGCCTCGTATTCGTCGTAATCGCCTGGCGCGTCAACGCCCACTGACGGCGCATCGGTATTGAGTTGCGCGCGCAAATCATTGATGACCCGCTGCTGCTGGTCGTTGCTCATGTGACAGGTCTCATATCCATTTGTGATTTGGCCGACGGTTCCCAGCGAAGGCTCATTCATCGGTATCACATAGTCAAAATGGTCCCCGTCCAATACTGTAAGGTTGCTAATGACCGTGGCCAAATAAATGGCGAAATTCGTTTCACAGTCCGTTTGAAGATTATTGGTGCCTTCCATGTTCCCATCCACATTGCTGCTGACGCACATCCACCAGGGCGCTGAAACGGCAAAGGCTTCGACGAGATTGGCCCCGTTGGCCTCGGCCTGCCGCAACACCCAGCGTTGGTTCAAATCCGCGTTCCAATTCCACATGCCGTTGGTCAGCTCGAAACCCTGCATCATTGCCTTGTAAGGTGTCCTGGGATTATCAACGGCCGGATTTTGGCCGGCGCCGATTTCATAACGCACGACGTTTAATTTGAGCGTATTAAACAACAGATTAATGTAATTGGTGCGGTTTGGATAACCGCCAACCACATTCGCCCACCATTGAAGGCTCGTGCCCCAGCCCTGAAAATTCGTGACTAAAACAGACCCGGGATTCACCGCGGCCGTGTAATCCGCCCGAACAGACGCTGGAATTGCAAGGAAGAGGACCAGCACGAGAATCAAATGCGTGGCAGAAGCGGCGCGGTGCGCCGTCACCTCCGGTAATGCGGGCGGAACGGTTCGCGCGCACCGGCCCGATCTACGTCTCATGGGAAGGGGGGAAGAAAAACCAGTGAAGGCGCCCACAGGCGCCTTCACTGACCGATGCAAATACTCAACCACAAACGAACGGATTCCCGCCCCTCTCATCTGGCTTGCTACGGACTGTAAATCAAGCGGTAAAAGACGGCATTGCTCGCATTAATCGGGAAAACCATTTGGTTCGTGGCCGTGGAACCGGTGACATTGACCCAATTCGTGCTGATACCGACGGAGAGACTGTTGGTCTGTGCCTGCAATTGCCAACCCGTATGATCAACCGGCCACGTTACGAAAACGTTGTTGTTTGTAAGCGTTATCACAACGTTCGTCGGATTCGGATTAATCGGTGATACCAGCGACACGAGAGTGATGTTGGTGCCGTACGCGTTCGTTACAGTCAGCTCCAATTGGCCGCCGCCCAGGCTGCTGCTGGGAACGTTCAGATCGGCGCTGAGGGGCGCCATGTTGTCGGTTACGCCCGATGAAAGAACATCGGTGTTGTTGAGAGTCCAGGAATAACCGAACGGCGCGCTGCCAAAGGCCGTGGCTGAAATCGCCACCGTTGAATTGGTCAGCGAAACAGTGCCCGGCGGCAGGGGATTAAGGAGATAGGGTGGAACGCCGCCCGGCGCCACCGCGGACAGCGAGAAGGAATCCCATTGGACAGCACCGGGATCGGTTAGGGTCGTCTGGGTAAGTCCAACTGCGCCGATTGGCGGATTGACGCTATAGGTATAGTTTGCCCCGGCTTGAACACCGTCAATATAGCCGGCCATGGACCATTGAGCGTTCGTCGTATCCAGCACCACCTGCACTGTATGAGTTCCTGTGCCGGCGGTGAAGAACGTCGAACTGGTGAGCTGATTCGCTCCGCCCGGCCCAGCGAAATCCTGCACGTTTCCAGTATATTGCACGAGGATCCAATCATAGCCATTTGGCCCTTCATCTGGCGGAGTCGTGCCGCCGTCAGAAAACCGCCCATAGCCCACAGCCGCATTGGTCACGACTCTCTCGGCAAAACCCGCGCCAACCCAATCGCCGCTGGGCAGAGCGGCGTTAAACGTCACCTGAGCGGTCATTGTGTAGATGTACCCCGGGTGCGGGGTAAATGGCAGAACCCAGCTATCCTGTGAGGGACTGGCGTCAACGCCGCTGGCGGGCATGCTGCCGGCGTCATTGGTTCCCAACGCATCGGTCCACGTGGTATTGGTGCCGCCGAGCAAACTGTTAGCGGCGGTCAACGGCATTCCGTTGATCGGCCATGTCCCTCCGTCGAAATCGTTGGAGTAAAGAATTCCATTTGTATAATCCAGCGTCACCGGCGGCGGCGGTGTAAACAAAGTAACAATCCAATTCGTGGAACCCAGCGAGTTCGTGACGACCAGTTCCACCTGATCTCCACTCAAACTGGCCGGAGCGTTCGAGATGACGAGACTTGCGTTCAGCTCTCTCAAGACGTTGGTGCTGCCGGAAGCGAGCACGCCCCCCGTGGTCACGTTGGTCCAATAATAACCGGTGGGCGGCGCGCCAAAAGCGATCGCCGGGATCGTCAGCGTCCCGTCTGTCTGGTACGCCACATACGTCGGCGGCAGCGGCGAAACCAAGGCGGCTGAAATCGGTCCGCCATACAGCCCGGCTACCTGGGCCGGATTCAGCACAAAACCGAACGCCGCCACATCGTCAATATAGCCAAAAAACTGAACGTTATAGCCACTGCTGGGGCCGGTAGTCCCGGCGCCGATCGCCATGGGCGCTGACGCCTCGCGGACGCCCGAATTCGTCGGAATCCACGCCGTGGCCGCCAGTCGCCCATCAATGTACAGCGACAGGTTGCTGCTGGCTTCGTCACAGACACCCATCAAATCATGCCAATTGCCGTCGTCCGCCGGGACCGTTGAATCGGCCTTATAAACCGTGCCGCCCGCACTGCGAACATAGAACCAATACATGCGTTCCGTCGTGTTCGTATCCGCGCCCAGGCCGAACGCGTCACTGGTTCCGTAGGCGCCCTGGCTGATAACCGGCGCGCCGACATCAGCGGCGAGGCCGTTCGCCCACGCGCCGACCGAAAATTCCGCGTTCGAGCCGGCGGGTTTCGCAAAATCCAGCCCCTCAATCGAACCGGCATAGCTATTGTAGTTTCCGCCTGAGCCAAAAAACACCGACGTTTCGCCCGGCTCCGCCGCGTTATATCCCGTTTCATCAATGATTACAT
>JBOHXA010000583.1:0-6732 GCA_050737335.1 Limisphaerales bacterium
GTCACTACCTTGACAAAACGTATGGCGGAGGACCTGTCTGAGTACTTGAAAGAGCTTGGCATCAAGGTGCATTATTTGCATTCCGAAGTGGATACCCTCGAGCGGGTCGGCATCTTGCGCGATCTACGACTGGGTGTATACGACGTGATCGTGGGCATCAACCTCTTGCGCGAGGGATTGGATCTGCCTGAAGTGTCACTGGTCGCCATCCTGGATGCGGACAAAGAGGGCTTTTTGCGCAGCGAAACCAGCCTCATCCAAACCGCCGGCCGCGCCGCGCGCCATTTAAACGGCGAAGTCATCCTGTACGCCGACGTGATGACCGGCAGCATCAAAAAATTCCTGGCGGTGACCGAATATCGCCGTCAAAAGCAGCTTGCCTATAACAAGGAGCACAACATTACGCCGCGCAGCGTGAGCCGCGCCGTTGAAGAAAGTCTGGCAACCTATCAATCCAGCCGCAACGATGCCCACGGCGTTTTGAAGGATGCGAAACTTGACGTGGACCTGACCGCAACCATCAGCGAACTCGAATCTGAAATGCTCAAGGCCGCTGAGAAATTGCAATTCGAAAAAGCCGCGCTCCTGCGCGATCAGATCAAGGAACTCAAACGGATGATTGATGGGGAAAAGGCGGAGGAAACCGCGCCGGCGGCGAGAGGCAGCTATCGAAGACAGAAGCGGGCCCGGAGGTAAGCGCGCGCCCGGCGCGCACTTGAAAACCTCTCGGCGCCGCTAACCGGGCGGCCTACATCATGGGACCTCTCAAATGTAAAATTCGGAAGGGTTGGCTGGATTAACAACAGAATCCGCCGATTTCACAGCAAAAGTGCGCCAGCCTGAATTTGAAATTCAGCATTTCATTTAGCGAAGTTTAGCCCGCAAAACCATAGCACAACGATTTTTACGTAATTTCGCCGTTTGGTTAGATGCCTCGCCCGCTGTCCACTAAATCCGGGAGGCTCAGCTTTTGACTTGGACTGGCTCACCTGCTTTGCATCTGAACAACCAATCCGATTTAATGGCCTTGGGCCGGGAACAACAGTTGCAGCCGGTTGCCAATATTTCTAAATTTGCATTTATAAGCGGCGCAAAGCTCCTGAATGAACAGGATGTGCCGTGAATTGACTGCAACGACTTCAAAGTTGATGCCCTTTTTAGCCATTTCCCAGGCATGTTTTTGCCAATTCTTCGCATTTGTTGTGATCAACCTCATGAACGAAACTCGTCCGGAGGACGCTTACTGTCAAGCATGCAAATTGGACCACAATACGAGGTTTAATCCGCAGCTTCCGCAGATTTTCGCAGATGAAAACAATGAGGGAAGCGGGGATAAAAAATCACAAGGGTCATGCCTATTCGTAACGTCACATTTCTAAGTTTTGATTCTGTCTGGCGGTGGAAGCAGCCAATGAATCCGACTGCGGCGACGGCGAGGGGGGCATTAAAACCGACCAATGATTGACGGAGTGGGGCGGAGAAATTCGTGGAACAAGCGGAAGAATCCGCAGGCAATCAGGTAGATGTGAAAGAGCGGGCCGCGCAAAACGGCTATGGTGAAGGCCTGGCTGGCTTACATCGGGCCTGTAGGCCTTGGATGCAGCCGTTTCCAGCGCTCAGCGAAAAGAAAAAATACCGCCGGGCCATAGGCGAAGAGCATTACGGAAATCCCCATTGTCAGGCCGATAAACGTCCAGAATCCGGCGCAACAATAATCGCGGCAGCGGGCGACTATGTGCGAGGGCACGGCAACCAATAATTCCAGAATGCTGCCTTTGAACAGCGCGCGGCAGTGTCGGCTCACGAAATCGGGTGGCGACGCGAGACGACTGATTCGTGAAAAGACCAGCGCCCAGATAAACCACGTTAACAGCCCCAGCAAAACAAAAATCCAGCTGTCCCAATTGCCTTGCGGAGCGTGATCAGCAAACAGGAGTTCTTCGACGGTGAAGCACGCTCCCACGGTCAAGCCGCCGGCCATCAAGCCTCCGGCCAGCACCGTTTTCCATATCGGACCGCGCGTAACGGCCCGGAGACTGGCAAGGCGCACGGGCAGGGCCAACAACGTGAACTGACTGACGACCATGACCGCCAGCCAAACCCAGTAGCCCCATTGCGCGTAGATTTTGAACACATCCAGATGCACTTGTGGCACAAAGGCCAGCAGGATGACCGGCACGGTCAGGAGCAGCAGAATCGCCATATACAGCGCCGCAACAATCACAGCCCATCGTTTCATAGTTATTCCCTTTCATTTGTGTCTCTCGCGTTCGGTGAAAAGGCTTTAGCCTGTTCCGCGAATACCGAACCGCTTCATAAATCCAAAGCGAGATTGGCGGATAAAACGGATCAATAATTTCGGGCAGATTTGGCAGGGACGCGATCCTTCGCAAATGGGTCCCTATTCACGCGAGCATCGGCGATGGCGGATGCCACCGCTGTCACCACCCCCGCGTAGCATGGGGCTTTTTGTCTGGCCTGAATCCCTCCCGCTGCTAAAGTTCAGCAACCCGATGAATCCAACTGCGGCCAGTGCCGAAGCCGTGTTCGCCCGGGCGCTCGAAATGCCCGCCGGCGCCGCGCGGAACGCGTTCGTGGCACAACAATGCGCCCATGACCCGGCGCTGCAAGGCGAAGTCCAATCCCTCCTCCAAGCCAGTGACCAAGCCGGAAATTTTCTGCAAATGCCCTCTGAACCCCGTGAGACCCAGCGCATTAGCAACGCCGGCACAGTCAGGTTGAACGCCGCCGCGCACGCGGAAGCGTTCCTGCGGGAGTCCGGCGATGACGCGCGCCGTCGTGCGGATGATTATATTGCGTCACTGCCG
This sequence comes from Limisphaerales bacterium, assembly GCA_050737335.1. Taxonomy (GTDB): domain Bacteria; phylum Verrucomicrobiota; class Verrucomicrobiia; order Limisphaerales; family UBA11358; genus UBA11358. Next base: position 2,829 of record JBOHXA010000583.1, read on the forward strand.
AACGCCGTCCGCAAAGAAGCGCGCGAACGCATTGAAGCCGGCCTCCATGTACGGCAGTTGCGCAGCCAGACAACATATATCGAGTTCCCGCCGCTTCCCGCCGAAGAAGCGCCGGTTTCTCTGCCCGGTTTTCGCCTGGAAGGCCATTTGGGGCGCGGCAGCCTGGGCGTTGTTTATGCCGCTCACGACGAAAAACTTAATCGCCGCGTCGCCATCAAAATCCTGCGCCAGCGCGGGGATGCAGCCGTGCGGCGCCGTCTGCTTGAGGAAGCGCGCAAAGCCGCCGCGATCGTTGACCCGGCCATCGTCACAATCTATTCCGTCCTTGACGAAACCGATCCCCCGGCGATCGTCATGGAAAAGGTGGAGGGTTTTCCGCTCGACCGTTTCGCGGCGCAACTGAATTTCGAACAAAAAGCGCGGCTGTTGCGGGAAGTGGCGCGCGGCCTGGCTGTGGCCCATGAGTGCGGCCTCATCCATCGAGATCTCAAGCCGGACAATATTCTGGTCGGGCCCGACCTGCGCCCGCGCATCCTGGATTTCGGCCTGGCGCTGTCGCTGGAAGAAGCAGGACGCCTCGGACCTGGATTCGAAGGCACGCCGCTTTACGCCTCGCCGGAACAAGTGCGCGGTCAACCGCTCACCGCGGCGTCTGATGTGTTTTCCCTGGGCAGTTTGATGTTCAAAGTATTGACCGGGCGCGCGCCGTTTTCCGGCAGGAATCTGTGCGAAATGTTCGAAGCGGTTGCCACGACTGCGCCGCCGTTTCCGCGGGACGTTGCGGTGGGCGTGCCGGAGGATTTGCAGGCCATTTGCCTGGCGTGTCTCGCGTGGAATCCGGTTGACCGCCCGACCGCGTCGGACGTGGCAGTCGAGCTTGGCCGTTTTCTCATCGGCGAACCGGCGCGGCTGAAGCCAAAGTTGTACGACGACCTGTTGCGCCGAAGCATCAGTGAATATTCCAGCCAGGCGCGCGCCTGGCAGAGCCAAAGCATCATTTCACGCGAGGAATGTGACGCGCTCGAGACGGTGCATCGCCGCCTGCTGGCGGATGAAGACCACTGGATCATTGACGCGCGGCGAATTACGCCGGTGCAGACCATCCTCTCTGTGGCGGCGTGGCTGGCCGTCGTGGCGACCATCCTCACCGTTTGGATGTTGCGCGCCGACCTGGGGCCGACGTGGCGCTGGGTGACGCCGTTGTATTTTACACTGACACTTTTGCTCGCCGGCCACGCGGCGCGGCGCGCGCGCGAGCCGTTGGCAGCGGCGACGTTTCTGGCCGGGGCGGTGCTGGCCATCGCGCCCTGCACGTTGGCGCTGCTGGCGGCGCTGCATATTTTCGACACTGCTCCGGCAGGAGTGAAGCAATTGTTTCCTGGAACGTTCACCAATCAGCAGGTGCTGGCCGCGTCTTGCGTGGCGCTGGCGGTTTCGGCGTCCTGCTGGCGGCGTTTGAAAATGACCGGCTTTGCCTGGACGACCGCGACACTCGCGGCGGCGAGCTACGTGAGCCTGCTGCTGTGTTTCGATTGGTTGGATAAAAAGCCGGAAATCCAGGCCCTCTGGTGCCTGCCGCTCGCCGTGTTGGAGCCGGTCGGGCTGGCCCTGGAACGAAATCGCCGCGTGCGCTGGACGATGCCGTTTCATCTGGTCGCTCTACTCGCGCTGGTGATCGGCCTTGATGTCATCGCGTGGGACGGGCCTACGTTAAAGATGCTCGGCCTGACCACCGGGCGTTTTCCATATTTCGATGCCAACCGGCAAATCGCCTTTTCCTTTGTTCTAAATGGCGTGCTGTACCTTGCGCTCATGCTCTTCACCGAACGCGCCGCGAGCCTGGATTTGCGGCGCGCGAGCAAGCTCCTGGAAGTGCTGGCAATCACGCACACCTTGAGTGCGTTGTTCATCAACGCGATGAACCATCGCAACGACCCGGACGTGCGCCTGGACGTCTGGATTTATCTGGGTGCGGCGGCGTTGTTCATGGTGCTCGCTCCATTCCGCTCGCGCTGGCGGCTGCTCGTCGGGGGTCTCGCCGGCTGCGGACTGGGTAGTTACCTGCTCGTGGATTTGGGCATCGTGGACCGCAAGTCATTCATCATCGGCTTGGGATTTGTTGGATTAATCTGTGCGCTGGGAACATTTGCTTACGTGCGGCGCCGTGCGCAAGCGACAATGCGAAGCCAGAAAAAATTGTAGCAATGATCCCGAAATCGCGTATCCCGGCCTGGAGCCGTAGCGCAGACTTCCAGGTCTGCTGTATCGCGGTTTTCCAAACCTGCCGGCCGCACAACGGCGTACGATTTGCCGATTTGGGAATCGGCGATACAGCAGGTTTGGAACCTTGCGCTACCCCAAAAACCCAATAGCTCTATTTACCGCCGTCCGTCTTCAACTTCTGCGCATTGGCCCCCATTAGCGCGGACGAGCTGCCCAGGCGGCTAAAGCCGAACTTCTCATAGAGACCATGCGCATCGGCGGTGCCGAGCATCACCCCTTGCACACCCTCCTCCTTTAAGCGCGACATCGCTGCCCGAATGATGCACTTCCCAAATCCCTTGCCCCGATGCTCTTGTAGAACGAAGAAATCGCGCAGGTATGCAAATGTCGTTAGGTCTGTGACAGCGCGACCAAAGGCTACCTGTGACTTACCTAGAAAACCGCCAAAGCACAAGGAATTGGCAATCGCCTTCCGGACGTTGCTCATGCTAATGCCCTTCGCCCAATAAGATTCCGTCAGGAACCCATGAATCATAGGAATATCAAATTCCTCGACGTTGCTGGAAATGCGCAACTCGCTCATAAGTGCCTAAAAGATTAAAGCTGATCGTCCGGCCTGTGCTCATACATTCAGTGAAACAACCGTCGCACTCCGACCATTCGAAATCAACCATCAAAAAGCCACTATCCATCAATCCAAAAACTCTACTACCCGCCATTCCTTTTCATCCACCGATAAAGCCACGCCCGCGCATAAGCCCAATAACGCTTCGCCGTGGGTGTGGAGATTTTGAGAACTTTCGCGGCGTCCTCCAATGTCAACCCTGCGAAGAACCGGAGCTTGACCAATTCAGCTTTCATAGCGTCATGCGCGGCCAAATGATCCAGCGCCTCGTGCATCGCAATCAATTGGTCGTCGTCCATGCTGGCGGCGAGTTCAAGGCCCTCGATCGGCAGTTCCACGCGCTCGGCGTGCCCCCCGTGGCGGCCGGCGCGCTTGCGCCGGGCATTGTCAATGAGGATGCGGCGCATCGCCTCCGCAGCGGCAGCGAAAAAGTGCGCGCGATTTTGCCAGGGCGGCTGGCGATCGCCGCCCAGGCGCAGCCACGCTTCGTGTACCAGCGCAGTGGCCTGAAGCGTCTGGCCGGGGTTTTCGCGCGACATCTTATGCCCGGCGAGCCGGCGCAGTTCCTCATAAACCACCGGCAGCAGCCGGTCTGCCGGTTGCGCATCGCCCTGCTTGATTTGTTGCAGAATGGCCATTGTATCGCTCACGAAAGAACGGTAGATGATCTTGAAACCGCAAGAAAGGGCGCATTGCGGTATTTGTAAACATTCGTTTTTCAATTTCAGGTCAAATGAGAAACCAGATGCTCATTGCCCGAGGCTGATATGAATCGGCCACTTGAAACGCGACTCATTTAAGCTTCGTTGTATAAAGCCGTAAATACGCAAAATCTGGATATGCTTAAGCTCCTCCTGGCGCACGTAGCCAGGCCTAGGCAGCCGGTTAAAAAACCATGGGCATTGCTGCTGAGAGAATTTTTGGCCCGTGGCGCCGAGCGAGGAGCCGGTGGGCGCATTTACGCATTGTTCTTAATTCCAGAGTTGGTTCCAGTGGTGATGGCGGCGGGCTTCGTCCAAAGCCAGCAGGTGGCGAAGTCCTTGAGGTGTCCAAAAC
>JBOHXA010000584.1:0-3776 GCA_050737335.1 Limisphaerales bacterium
GCGATAGATAGCCATTCATCAGAAAGTTCATCTTTACGCTGGCTAAGAATGGAACCGCGGCAAGGTACTGATCCGGATCCCAATTCCATCCCTTGATTCCACGAAACGTGAATCCGGGCTGCGCATGGTTGGGCGGCAACGGCTCCGGAAACGGCTGCTTCGTGGCAGGCACGACGACTTGGAGAGTGGTGAGTTCCGGCGGCGGCAGGGTATAATCGGCGCCACCGATGGCCGCGCGCGCCACCATGAACCACGGCGGATTCCCGGCGGTCCCGGTTTGTTCCTGGTTGCTGATGAATAATTGGTTTGTCCCCACCCGCAACACGCCTGAGGGGATTGGATATTGAGCAGGGGCCCAAATAGCGCTGGGAAATCCATCCAATCCTTGGAATAGCGTGTAGCCATTGAGCGTAATGGAGATCTGACATTGGGACAGCGCGTCGTTATCCATTGCCTCAAGCGTCAAATATTGAGCCTCCGCGGGCACCACTGAAACTTGGAATGTCGCCGTCATCTTCGCGGCCGCTCCAGACGGTTGGGCATAGACATAATTGACTCCTTGCCGCCCGTAAAAGTCTGACCCGAAAAGGCTCTGGCCACCTCCTTGAAAGTCAACCCCAAGCATCTGGACCAAAGATGACGCTTGTAAACTTCCCAGGGAGATATGCTCGACAAACGCTACAATTGCCAACCGCTTACAAATGGCCAGTGATGTCATTTTACGGCCATGCACGCGACTCCGCCAACGGCAACGGATGACGCGGAGTCGGCAGATCGATCCCCAAAAACAAATAAAATGAACACTGAAATATATAAGCCGCCAAGCTGGTCGGGTTGAGTCACGGTGAATAGGCATAACTATGAAAAACATCCTAGCAGCCTTCCGTTGGCTGGAATCTTGGCTCTTTGGGCAGTTTTTATTGTCTTTTCAGGCGGAAACGACGTCAACGTGGAACTCAGACGCCGGCGAAAGCCCAAGGCCTTATGTTTGGAGTAAGAAAGTTGCTCAAATCCTGGAAAAAAGTTGGACATTGTAAAGCCGTTGCTGAAATACTAATAAGAAAAGGGACAAATGAAACCCAATAAGTTAGATAGTTCTAGAAATACGACCTTGTGGCAATTGCTGCTGTCGGCGCTCCCGGCGGCAGTGGTCATGTTTTCCGGCACGGCGATGGCCGACGGCTTGATGCCGGTAGCTTTGCGGTGCGAATACCGGGTTGACCCGCAAGGTGTTGATTCGCTGCATCCGCGCCTGACATGGCGCGTGGCGTCGGCGGAGCGCGGGGCGCGACAAACGGCGTATCGAATTTTGGTTGCGTCCAATCCTGAGGCTCTAGCGCATGATGACGGCGATTTATGGGACTCTGGCAGGATTGCAAGCGACCTGACGGTCAACGTTGTTTACAACGGCGCGCGGCTCGATTCGCGGGAACAGTGTCTTTGGAAAGTGTGTGTTTGGGACGAACACGGTCGGACGAAGTGGAGCGACATGGCGAACTGGGCGATGGGGTTGTTGCAGCCGGCCGATTGGCGGGCGCATTATATTTCATTCCGTGACACTTCGCCGGTTTGGAAGGACCCGGATCGTCTGCACCTTCCGCCGGCGCACCAGTATCGCAAGGGGTTTTTAGTGTCAAAGAAAATCCGGCGGGCGACGTTATACGCGACGGCATTGGGGATTTATGAATTTTATTTAAACGGCCGGCGCGTAGGCGAGGCGCTGTTTGCGCCTGGTTGGACGGATTATCATAAGAGCGCCTACTATAATGCCTACGACGTCACGTTGCTGGTGCATAACGGCAAAAACGCCATGGGAGCGTATGTGGCCGACGGATGGTATGCGGGGTATCTTGGGTTCGGTCTGTTGGTGGGAGTGGGAACGGAGAAGGCGGGACGCGACACTTACGGCAAGACCCCGGCGCTGATGGCTCAACTGGAGATTGAATATACCGACGGTTCGCGCGAAATCATTCCGACGGATGAATCGTGGAAAGTCAGCAGCCATGGACCAGTGCGCGAAGCGGATTTTCTAATGGGTGAAACGTACGATGCCCGCCGGGAAACCCATGGCTGGACGAAACCGGGATTTGATGATTCGGGCTGGCAACAGGCCATTCCCGCGTCCGAAAACGGCAGCGTGCCGGCGATGTTTTACCAGGATCAAGACCCTGCCACGTCCGACGGCAATCCCAAGCTTGTGGGAGAGCAGGTTGACTTGGGTTTTCACCGCCCCCCCAGGCTGGAAGCGTTCCCCGGCGTTCCAGTCAAAGAGGTCCAGGAAATTCGGCCGATTGCCATCACGTCTCCGGCCAAGGGCGTTTACATTTTCAACCTAGGCCAGAATATTGCGGGCGTGGCGCGTTTGAAAGTAAAAGGTCCGCGAGGCGCGAAAGTCCAATTGCGCTACGGCGAAATGCTCTATCCCGATGGCAAGCTTATGACGCAAAATCTGCGAAAGGCGCGCGCCACCGACACGTATATTTTGCGGGGAGATCCGCATGGCGAGCAATGGACGCCGCAGTTTACCTCACACGGTTTCCAATACGTTGAGGTCACGGGTTATCCGGGCCATCCCGGCAAGGGCGCGATCACCGGCATCGCATTGCAGAGCGACACGCCGCTGACCAGCGGATTTGAATGCAGCGATCCGATGGACAACCGGCTCTTTAAAAATATCGTATGGACCCAACGCAACAATTCGATTGATTTGCCGACGGATTGTCCGCAGCGGGACGAGCGCTTTGGCTGGATGGGCGACGCGCAAATTTACGTGCATTGCGCCACTCTCAACGCGGACATGGCGGCCTTCTATACCAAATGGTTGCGGCAAGTCATGGAAGCGCAGCAGCTAGACGGGGTATTTCCGGGTTATTGCCCTTTTCCGTTTCAGGTGGGATGGGATTTTGGCATCGCATGGTCCGACGCGGGTGTGATCTGTCCATGGACGATCTGGCAGGCCTACGATGACACGAACATCATCGGGCAATGCTGGCCTCACATGGTCAGATTTATGGCGTGGCGCAAGGCAGCGAGCCATGATTACCTGGGTATCGTTCACGGGAATGATTGGGGCGATTGGCTGTCGTTGGGCAAAGAGACACCGTTGGATTACTTGGACACCGTCTATTTCGCCTATACCAGCCGCATGATGTCGCAGATGGCCGGGGCTATTGGCAAAGAGTCAGAAGCGGAAGAATTCGCGGACTGGTTTGATCGCATCAAAACCGCGTTTGACCAAAAATATCTTCGCCCGGACGGTTCGCTGACTGTGGATACTGAAACGGCCTACGCCTTGGCGCTTTACATGGATTTGATTCCGGACGATTTGCGGGACAAGGCGGGGGCAATCCTGGCGGGCAAAATCAGGTCGGGCGAGACGGCGGAGGATTCCGGGATCACGACGGGATTCCTCGGCACGCGACCCCTGCTGCCGGTTTTGACCAGCGTCGGAGAAAATGATCTGGCTGTGAAGTTAATTCAGAGCCAGAAGTTCCCATCATGGGGCTATGAAGTCGCCCAGGGCGCGACAACCATCTGGGAACACTGGGATAGTTACACCCGGCAATACGGTTTCGGCGGCAAAGACGGCAAGCAAAACGGCACAATGAACTCCTTCGACCACTATGCATTCGGCGCCGTCGGCGAATGGATTCTGAACGATCTTGCCGGCATTCAAAGCGGCGGCCCGGGCTACGACAAAATCATCATCCACCCGCGTCCGCCAACGCCCGGTGGCAATCGGGATCATCAGCCGATTTTCTGGGTGAAGGCACACT
>JBOHXA010000585.1:0-2309 GCA_050737335.1 Limisphaerales bacterium
ATCCATTCCGGGTTGCGCCAAAAGTTTTTTCTCAAATCCATGCGCGCCTGCTTATTGGCAGTCCTACAGAGATTCGTCAAGCCGCCATTCAGATCCAGTGGGGGTAGAGGTAACGGCACTCAGACAGCAATTATCGTGGCAGACGAGGTGACGAGTCTCTGACTAAAAAGGAACCCCGCCAACCGGCCCTCTTTTCCCGTGGCAGCGGACATGAGTCTGCTCTAACTAACTCCTTCGCGGAGCAATCGTGCGACTTCGCTCGCCGTCCAACCCACGAGCCAACGGTTCAAGGGGAGCCTCGCTTCGATTTTTCTCGCATGAACCGGGCAGGCGGGGCGCCCGCCCGAATGGTTCATGGACACAGATAAAGCGCCCTGGCAGATTCTGGAAATTGCTTGCCAAATGACAATTCTGCCTCGAAAATCGGAAAAACGATGAAAACAAGCCGCACAACCATCGCATTGGGTTGCCTGCTCTTCTTATGTCCAGTCACGCATGCAGGGCCTTTGCGCTTGTCGTCTCGTAGTGTTCCGCGCCTCGAGATTACTCCCAATCCCGCCTTTATAGATCAGCCGGTAAAAATCGTTTTGCGAAATTTTCCCGCGAGACAGATAGTCGCCGTGCAACTGCTGGGCGCCGACGTGCCCGGACAAGCCTGGCAATCTCACGCCGAATTTTGGACCGACGGCCGCGGCTACGCGGACCTTTCCACCCAGGCGCCGATATCCGGCGCTTACCGCCATGCCGACCCATCGGGCCTGTTTTGGTCCTTAAGCCCTGCTGGCACGAACAAGGTTGACCGCGACAACATTGGGCCATGGCACTACAGCCTTACGACGTCCGTTAATGGCCAAACACTCGCCACGGCCACGCTGGAACGCTTTCTTTTGGCTCCCGGTGTCCGGCAAATTCATGTCCACAACCTGGGGCTGCGTGGCACATTATTTCTTCCGGCCGGAAAAGGGCCATGGCCCGGAGTCATCGTCCTGAGCGGTTCCGAGGGCGGATTATGGGGACCTCCGGCCGCCTATCTGGCCGCCAAAGGTTATGCCGCGTTCGCCCTGGCCTATTTCCATTACGAAGACCTTCCGAAATCAATGGAAAACACGCCGCTCGAATACTTCCAAACCGCCATTCACTGGCTTCAGGCGCGTGCCGACATCAAACCCGGGAGCATTGGCGTCCTGGGCATTTCGCGCGGCGGAGAATTGGTCCTGCTCCTGGGCGCGAACTTCCCTGAAATACACGCCGTCGTCGCCGTTTCGGGCAGCAGCGTGCGTTGGGGCGGCGTCGGCGCGGGCGCTCCGTTCAAGGCAATATGGACCTGGCACGGAAAACCGTTGCCGTTCCTGAGCCAGGTCAAATTGACCGGCCAACAGACAAACGAATTAAAGCGGCTTTTCCAGACCAATCCCCAGGCCGCCGGATTTGCATGGTGTTCAATGCAGCTCAGAGATAATGCCGCCGTGGCCAGGGCACGCATCCCCGTCGGGAAAATCAATGGGCCGGTCCTGCTCATCTCCGGAAACGACGACAAATTATGGCCTTCAACGTACATGGACGACATGGTGATAAGACGGCTTGCGGACGAGCGGCATCCTTTCCGTGATCGTCATCTCGCCTATCCCGACGCCGGGCATGCTCTCTATCTTCCAAATCAACCCACCACGATGAACAGCACCGTTTTCCTTACCGGCGACAGAGTGAACTTTGGCGGCAACGCCCAGGGAAACGCCGCAGCCGCAGCCGATGCCTGGCCACGAATCATTGCCTTTCTTAACCGCAGCCTCAATTAACCACAGAGGGCGCCAACCTCGACGGCGCCAAATCCGCCGCCGCATCGCGGTAAACCGACATTAGTTAGAGAGACGACGTATGCAGATCTGACTACTCAATTTCCGTGAGCGGCCGGTTTCTCGCGTTACGCTTTAGCCTCGCCACCCGCGCGGTCTTATCCACAAGTTCTTCACATTTCGAAGCGTGCATTTTGCGATCCCAAATAATAGAAATCCGCGGAAGAACCCGGTTTTCAACTGGTTTTATGCGCAAAAAGCAGACAAATTGCAATGCAATTGTTCAATTTGCATGATAGCGCTTTCGCTATTGTTAACAGCACTGGAAGCACCATGGGACAAGTCGGCATTGGCTTGCTCCCAACTGAACTTGAGCGCCGCCCAGGCAACCCCTAAACAGTACCGGCTAAGGAGGTTCGCTACCCGCGCGCCTCCAGAAACAGTTTCAATTCTTCCGCCGCTTTGCCGCCGAAACCGGGGACGTTCGCGATTTGCTCGAGCGTCGCGGCGCGGAGG
>JBOHXA010000586.1:0-3148 GCA_050737335.1 Limisphaerales bacterium
GTCATTGGCTTTGCCCCTCGACCCGCCCATTCCGGCCTACTCTGCTTGGGTTTCAAAAGGTTCCAACTGCCGTTATTGAAGGTGCCCCGCGCGTTGGTATGCTAATGACATGATAAAAGCGGAAAAATTCGTCCAGCGCGCCTCCAATCCCCTCGCCAAAGGCATCCCAATCCGCGTCGCTTTGAACTCGTTACCCTCGCCCGCCTGCAAAAACCAACTCCAGAGACATCCCCGACTCGCCGCCATCCAATCCGACGCAAATATCAGGTTCCCTGATACAACAACCGGCCTTTCAGCCCTTCAATCTCCTTCCACGTATAATAGCAAAAATATAGAAACTTCCAAAGGCGAATCGCATTTTCTAACCGTCTCCTGCATTTTGCACACATTGCGAATGTCAAGACTTGTATTACATCGCAACACGCTCAAACACAATGACTTCCTCCCGCCTGCCCCTCATGGCTCTATCGAGGGACTGTCCAAAATATTCCCGATTGATGGGGGGACGGATCGCAAACGCTTTTTCCTTACATACGGCAAAAAGAAAAATATACAACTACCGGACCAGACCGGGGCGGACCTGCGGCTCCGCCAGCCGCCCGCCGCGCGCTATGAGAAATAAGTAAATCTAACAATTCGGTCTCCCGCGCCTTCCCGGGACGGTGTGGTTCGGGGGCGGACCGGAATGGCCCTGCCATCAACGACATCACGCGGCTTTTTTTACGGCGTGAACAACTTTTTGGGCGGCGTCGGCCATGGATTCGCCGGTGATGATGGAAACACCGGATTCGGCAAGGGTCTTTTTTCCGGCAGCGACATTGTTGCCTTCCAGACGCACGACCAGCGGGATGCGCAGATGCGTTTCCTTTACGGCGGCTACGATGCCGGCGGCAATGACGTTGCAATCCATGATGCCGCCGAAGATGTTGACGAGTATGCCCTTCACATTGGGATCGCTCAGGATGATTTTGAAGGCCGCGGTGACTTGCTCTTTGCTCGCCCCGCCGCCGACGTCCAGGAAATTGGCGGGCGTGCCGCCGAAGTGCTGGATGATGTCCATGGTGGCCATGGCCAGGCCGGCCCCATTGACGAGGCACGCGATATTTCCATCGAGTTTGATATAGTTGAGATTGAATTTGCTGGCCTCGATTTCCAAAGGAGCTTCTTCATTTAAGTCGCGCATCTCCTGAATGTCCTTGTGACGATACAAGGCATTGTCATCCAGGGAAATCTTGGCGTCCAGGGCCACGACGCTTTCCTTGCCGTCGCGCGATTCGATTACGGCGAGGGGATTTAATTCCAGGAGGGAGGCGTCGCATTCCCACCATGTTTTATAGACGGCGGTGACGAGCTTGACGGCGGCGTTAAACAGATCGCCTTTAAGGCCGAGCGCTTCGGCAATTTTTCGGGCCTGGTAGGGCATAATCCCCATGGCGGGATCCACCCATTCCTTGAAGATCTTTTCCGGCGCGCGCGCGGCGACTTCCTCGATGTCCATGCCGCCTTCAGTGCTGGCCATGATGAGGGGACGGCCCGCGGCGCGGTCCAGCAACACGGCCAGATAGAATTCTTTTTTGATCTTTGCGCCTTCGGAGATCAACAAGGTTTGAACGAGGCGGCCATCGGGCCCGGTCTGTTTGGTGACCAGGATGTTGCCGATCATTTTTTCGGCGAATGAAACCGCTTCGTTCACGGATGCGGCGACTTTGACGCCGCCCTGAAATCCGGTTTTGAAGGTGCCCTTGCCGCGGCCGCCGGCGTGGATTTGGGATTTGACAACAATCTTTGCGCTGCCGCTGGCGGCGATTTTTTCCGCCGCCGGGCGGACTTCGGCGGTTGATTTGGCTGGAATTTCCACCGGGACAGCCACGCCGTATTTTGCGAGCAATTGTTTAGCCTGGTATTCGTGAATATTCATTCAAATAGCCGGGAATTAAAGACCATTGGAGTGGAAAGGTCAAATGTCCTTCAATCTCAGTTGAAGCGTTGAAATATTAAAACGCCGACGGTCCGTGGCAGCGCCACTTGCGATTCTCCGCCTTTGCTGACTAAAGATATGGTGGATAGGCGCGCGACCGGGCAGGGGAACTCGTCGCGCCGGGGCCCGTGCGATCCCAGGGGATCAACCTTTTTCGGCGGTGATATAGACGCGATTTTGGACTTCGCGGAAGCTGTGGAGGAAGAGGTCGTTGTCGCTGACGGCTTTTTCGACGAGTTGCTTGAGCAAAAACATTTCTGAGCTGTTGATGACGGCATGGACGCTGTGTTTGAAGGCTTCCATAGGAGTGAACGTCTGGAAGGAATCGCCCAAAAGAATCACTGTCGTGTGCCGTCGCTGATTGACGGGCATATTTTGCAACGTTTTCAGGGCCAGGTTTTCTTCGAGGGTGTGGGCGCCGAATAGTTCCTCGATCACGACGACCTGGTACTGGACCTGGGTGAAGCGGGTGAGAAAATCGCTGTGAGTGGCGGCAGTATGAACCTTGTAACCGAGTTCGCTCAGTGTGTTCTTGGCGGTCTCAAGCCATTCGGGCGTGGAAAAGGCGATGAGAGCGGGTTTATCGCCCGTGCTGATGAAATCGAATGAGCCGTCCATATTAAACCTTCAATTTAAGGCCTGCGACCGGGCCGTTTTCGTGCGCTTTCATGCGGAGCGAGCCGGCAGTGGCCATCAATTCTCCGCGTTGTTTCTTGATATTGTCAATTCCGCGCGCGACCACGCTCCGTTTGGAACAATACAGCAGGGCGGTTTCCTCCGTGATCATCCCTTGTTCAAAGGCCTCGAGGCAGGCGTTATCGAAGGTTCTCCAGCCGTACGTATAACTGGCTTCGGTGATTTCGTAAAAGGTTTTGCCTTCGCTTTCGCCCATGCGGATTGATTCCTGCGTGCGCAAATTCGAGCCCATGATTTCCAGGAGGGCCAACCTGCCTCCGCCAACTTTTGGAACCAGGCGCTGGCTGACGACCCAGCGCAAAGTATCGGAGAGGCGGACGCGGACCTGTTCCTGTTCTTCCGGATCGAACATACCGAGGACACGGTTGATGGTTTCACCGGCATTGACGGTATGGAGCGTACTCAAAACCAAATGCCCCGTTTCGGCGGCGCTGAGGGCGATTTTCACGGTTTCGCGGTCGCGCATTTCGCCCA
>JBOHXA010000587.1:0-23590 GCA_050737335.1 Limisphaerales bacterium
AAGCTCTGGTCCCAGACGTGCTCGATAATCATCGTGCGCGAAAAGACACGGCCGGGATGTGAGGCCAGATATTCAAGCAGGGAATATTCCTTGGCCGTCAGCTCGATTTTTTTCCCGTCCCGTTTCACACTTTGGGACAAGCGGTCTATTTCCAGGTCGCCCACGCGCAGGACGCTCGAACGGTCCACCGGGCCGCGGCGGAGCAGGGCCTTGACCCGAACCAATAACTCGGCAAAGGCAAACGGCTTGGTCATATAGTCGTCCGCCCCCGCTTCAAAGTTCTTGACCTTGTCATCCATGCTGTCGCGCGCGGTCAAAATCAAAATCGGAATGTGCGGATTTTTGCGGCGGATTTTTTGGAGTAGCTCGGTGCCATTCATCCCGGGAAGCATCAGGTCCAGGACAGCCAGGTCATAGTCATAGGCATTGGCCATTTCCCAGCCATTCAGACCATCATGCGTCACATCCACCGCGTAGCGCTCCGCTTTCAGGCCGCGCGCTACGATGTCCGCCACTTTCTTCTCGTCTTCAACCAGTAGAATCCGCATAAAGGAACAATAGTTTCGGCACAGGAATAGACCATAAGATAATTAAAAGGCACTAAAGGAAGAATTAAAATTTATTCAGAAAACCTGAAAGAAGGGGAATTAACTCGCACCCGGAGGTGCCCGGCTCCACCAGTAGATTAGACACGCTTATATTTCTCAATTGTTTAGGCGAACCGCACTAATATAGTGCCATGGCGCCGAAAAATGTAATGAAGGGAATCGAGGCCGCCGCCTCAATTTTAATTCCCCGTTCATGCTGTCTTAATGTTCAAACGGTCAGATCATCATAGATAGGTCCGCACAAGATGAGGAACGTCGCCATGCATATTTATCAAAAATCAAATGGTTCGCCGTACTCGGCGAAGAATATACTTAAACCCGTCAATTTCTATTGCGCGGCGCCAGAGGCCCGGCGGGTGGAAATTACAGGGGACTTCAACCATTGGCATCCGCTCCCAATGCAACGACTGCTGGATGGCTGGTGGTTCCGGCGGCTGGAATTATGTCATGGCCATCACCTGTATCGTTTTATCGTGGACGGTGAAGCGGAACTGGACCCAGCCGCTTCGGGTATTGGCCGTGATGAGCAGAATGAACGCGCATCCCTTGTGGCCGTCAGTTAAAGCTTTGCGCTATTGGGACTGCGTAAATAGCGGAAACGTAGGATCAAAATCGGCGGTCGTAAACTTTTTGTCCACGACAATGTTTGTATATGTTTCGGTCGAGGATGAGCCGTGAAAGCCTGTCTGCCAGTCGTGGCCGGTCAATCCCATCAACGAGCTTTGCATGACTTGGGGAGTCACCCGGGTACAAACCTGGTAGATTAGAAAATCATCTTTGCCGATCCAAAAGGCCTTGGTTTCGCCGGAGGCCATTTGCCCGGCGATTACATAACAGTCGGTTTTGCCGACCTTCGCATCCGGCATCCGTTCCGGGCCGATCAGCTTGCCTGGCCCGGTGACTCCCCGCGCGTGGAAGAATATCATGGGAATAGTTACGACTGTGCCCCCCGAAGAGCTTGCCACGTCCGCCAGAGCAACGTCCCGATCGTATCGCATCCGCAGGCCCGATTGAAGCTGCATGTAACTTGCCACCCCAAACGACCAGGCGCCCACGAGGCCACTATCGTCTGCGCGAAAAGGCGTTTGGCTGGATTCTTCCCATTCCAGGCGATAAAATCCCGGCCGCTCCAGCCTGGTTGTAAACGGCGTGGTAATGACCGTGCCATCCATGGTCGTTATGATTTGTCCCCGGTCGCTGTAGCTGTACAGGGTGGCATAGTTCTCGAGCATGGTTTCAAAAATTTGACCGGCGGTGAGTGGCGCGGGAGGCGCGCCGCTTGATGCCACTGCTCCGGTCCCGCACAAAAGCGCCGTCACCATGCCAACCTTGAGCCTCTCGAATTTTGACGTCCTCATAAGCTTCGATATGATCCGAAACGTTCGTTAAAAAACGAATATGCGATAAAATTGTTCACCTCAGGGAAACTGTCAACTTGTATTGATCTTAAAATTATCAGCCGCACGCACCTGTGACACTCATATCTTTTCATTTTTAACAATCTCCCCGGCCCGGCGGATAAGGTCCAAATCATCGGTCAGGTTCCCAAAACGAAAATCCGGCATGCCGCTCTGTTCTCGACCGAGCAGTTCGCCAGGACCGCGCAATCTCAAATCCTCCTCGGCGATTTTAAATCCGTCGGCGGTCTCCTCAAGAATTCTCAACCGTTGACGCGCTTCGGGACTTTTCGCGTTCGAAACCAGAATGCAAAAGCTCGCGTGCCCGCCACGGCCAATGCGCCCGCGCAATTGATGCAGTTGCGCCAGGCCGAACGTCTCGGCGTTCTCAATCATCATCACCGTTGCATTCGGCACGTCCACCCCCACCTCGATCAATGACGTCGAAAGTAGAACTTTGGTTTGATTCGCCCGAAACGCCACCATCACGCGTTCCTTTTCACGCGTCGTCATTTTGCCGTGCAAGAGACCCACGCGAAACGGCGCGAAAATCGTCTTTAAATTGTCATATTCAGCCGTCACCGATTTCAATTCCTTTTCGCCGGAATCCTCAACTCGCGGATATACAATGTACGCCTGCCGGCCGCCGGCAACTTTTTCGCGGATGAAATCATAGACCTTTGGCAGCTTCTCACCCATGCGCACAAACGTCCTCAATGCCCCGCGTCCGGCGGGCATGGCATCAATGACCGAAACGTCCAGATCGGCGTAGAGGGTCAGCCCGAGCGTGCGCGGAATGGGAGTGGCGGTCATGACCAGCACATGGGGGTAATGGCCCTTGCGCACCAGCTCCTCACGTTGGGCAACACCGAAGCGATGCTGCTCGTCAATGATCACAAGGCCCGGTTTCGGCAAATCAAATCCTGAGGAAAATAAGGCATGCGTGCCCGTGACCATGACCGGCGACGGCGTTGCATCCAACTTCTCCGCCTTGCGACTGCCCGTTTGGAGTTCGACTCCGACGCCCAGGGGACCAAACCATTTCTTAAAATTGGCGAAGTGCTGCTCAGCCAGAATTTCTGTCGGGGCCATGAGCGCAACGTTGCAGCCGCTTTCAATCGCCATGAGCGCGCTGCACGCCGCAACGACTGTTTTGCCCGAACCCACGTCCCCCTGCAACAATCGGCGCATCGGATGGGCGCCACTCATGTCAGCCCGAATTTCCCGCAATACTCGCGTTTGCGACTCCGTCAATTTGAATGCCAATCCGGCCAAAAACGGCTTTATCAAGCGGTTGCCGCCGCCGCAGGGCATCGCCCGGACAGTGGCTTGGAATTTTCTTCTTCGAGCCTGAATTTGGCGCTGAAATTCCACGAACTCGTCGAGTGCCAATCGTCGCCGCGCGAGTTCGGCGTCGGATAATTGTTCCGGAAAATGAATGTTCCGGATTGCCTGTTCGCGCGATGGCAACCCCGGGCCGGCAGCCATGGGCTGCCGCGCGTCCGCGTTGACCGACGGGTCAGCCATGACAGCTCTATCATCAACCGGCAAACTTGCCACGCCTGGCTCATGGCGATGGCTGGAATTCCGCGGATGCGCCTGAAATTGTTCCAGTGTCCGCCAGATCAGGCCGCGCAACCACCGTTGCGGCAACCCTTCGGTCAAAGAATAGATTGGCACGATACGGGCCACGTGGATGAAACTCTCCTGGCCTCCCTCAATCACTTCGGTTTCGGGATGGTCCATTGTCCGCGGCTTGATTTGAATAATCTTTCCGAATAGGAAAACCTCGTCATCGCGCGCAAAATAATTTTGCATGAACGGCAGGTTCCACCACCGGCAGTGCAAGCGCGCTGAACCATCATCCAGAACAATTTCAAAGACGGATTTTGTCCCCTTTCGAAACCGACGCAGCCCCAAGGCAACAATCCTGCCGCGGGCCGTCCCTGGCTCGCCCTTTTGAAGTTCGGAAATCTTTTTGAAATGCCGACGGTCTTCGTATCGGCGCGGCTTACTCAACAGCAGGTCGTCAACCGTGAAAATTCCCAGACGGGCCAACTGCGCCGCCCGTTCCGGGCCGACGCCCCAAAGGGCGGCTACCGGCTGCTTCAAAGTCGGCAACGGTTCCTGGTCTGTGGCGACAGGAGCCGGCCTTGCAATTTCAGGAGGCGCCATCGCCCGCACGATACAAGCGCTGATTGGAAATTAAAATGAAAACGATGGGGTTTTTTGCGAAGGTTACTCTCCATTTCGCAGAACAGGACCGATGAGACGCGATACGGCAAACGGGACCAGTGTCACGCGGCTTCAGGCGGATCTTAATTTGCCTCCACGCGCAAAAGCGAGGTATCAGACGTGGCCGATATTTCGGTTTTTTCAAGTTCCGCCGGGACAAGGCAAAATTGCCCGGCGTTGAGCGTCACACTGTTGCCTTCGCTTTGGGCTTCCATGCAACCGCGGACGAGTGCCAGGATTTGCAACTTGTTTTCCATCAAAGCCGTTCGCGCGCCCTTCTTCATTTCCATGTTATCCACGTTAAAGAGCTGATCTCGCACGATTGGGCGGGACCGGACGTTGTCGTCTCCGGAATAGTTTGATGAGACCAGCGCCGGTTCAAAATCGTTGAAGTTGATGCTTGCCAGCGATTGCGCGACGTGCAATTCCCGCGGTTTGCCGTCCAAACCAACCCGGTTCCAGTCGAAGACCCGATACGTCGTATCTGAGTTCTGTTGGATTTCGAAAATAGTCAGGCCCGCGCCGATGGCATGGACGCGGCCACTGGGCAGGAACATGGCATCGCCGGCACGCACCGGCGCGCGATGAAAACATTCCGCCACGGCGCCGGCGGCAATCTTTTCCTCAAATTCGCTTCGCGTTACGCCCTGTTTCAGCCCCACAAATAATTCGGCCCGCGGGCCCGTGTCGGCGATAAACCACATTTCGGTTTTAGGTTCGCCGTTGAGTTCGGCCGCCTTGAGGGCAGGCGGATGGACTTGCAGCGACAGCTTGTCCCGCGCGTCCAGGATTTTGCAAAGGATGGGAAAACGGCCACCGACGGCGGGCCGGGCGCGGCCGAGTAATTCGGCGGGATAATTTAAAATCAGCCAGCGCAGCGTTTTCCCGGCGAAGCTGCCATTGGCAATGACGCTTTCATCCCCGGGCCTGTCGGAAATTTCCCACGATTCGCCGATGGACTTGCCCGGAGGCAATTTCTTATGAAACAGCGTTTCCAACTCGCGCCCGCCCCAAACGCGTTCCTTAAAGATTGGCTGAAAAACCAACGGATACAATATGGACTTCATGTATATGTCACAAGACTGGCGTCGTGAATTAAAAATGATGTCGTTTTTTGTAGCAAGCATTGAATTTTCAACATATCAGTGCCGGTGGAAGTTCTGAGCGCGGCGGTTCTGCCGACGCTTCTCCACGCCAGGCGGATTTCGGCACGAGTTTTCGGGGGTTTGATTCACGCCAAATTGCGCCTGCATCGTGCTTCATTTGAGTCATCATTATTCATTAACTACCTTGAAATGAGTCAGTTATATCACGGTCTAACCTTCGCTTATGGCACCAATAATGCTTCTTTTGAAGGTCAACAGGACCGTCAAAACGAACAGTAAGCTAAACCTTGAAATATGTTGATCGGATTCCGCCAGACTACCAAGCGGGTTGCGATGAAAGCCTCGCGCGCCGCTTTCACGCTTGTCGAGGTCCTGGTTTCCATTGTGATCATGGCCCTGGTGATGGCCGGCGTGTGTTACGGGTATGCGCAGGCCAATCGCGTGGCGACGTTTTGCTCAATGCAACAGGCGGCGGAGTCGTTTGCCTTGAGAGGGTTGGAAGCGGCGCGGGCGGCGAAATTCAATCCCTGGAACCCCGGCGCAGTGACCAATATAAGCGCGGATCCAGGTTCACAGATGGAATTGCCGCCAACAAACGGCGCGGCCGCCTTGATATTCACAAACCTCCTGGACGTCCCAATCAAGGGAAACCCGCTGACCGATTACACCTACTACGGCACGAATTACATTTACGTTACCTGGTACCCAAGCAACCAGGAAGTCGAACCCCCCATCGAATTGATTCGATCCGTCGCCGTCTGGACGTTCCCTCTCACCGGGAAAAGATATTCCAACACGGTAGTCACCCTGCGCGGTCCTGACCAATGAAAATTCCCCCGATCAATTCTTTGCCATTGCCGCGTAAGACCATCTGCGCTTTTACACTGATCGAGATGATGGTCGCCATTGGGGTCTTCTCACTGGTAGTGCTGGGAACGATCGCCATTCAGATTTACGCGATGCGGGTCTATACGCTCGCGGCCACGAAGCTCACGGCCTCCGAGGAAGCGCGCGCAACAATGAACGACGTCCGCGACCAGGTCCGCGGAGCGCGGCTCGTCTATGTCGGCGATTATGAATATACCTCGAACTTCCCGCCCGCGGATTTTAAGGCGATGACCAACGGCGATACGCAGCAGGGCAATGCCCTGATGATTTATCCCACCACCACGACTAATTCATTCACGCTGGTTTATCTCGCCCCCGGACGGAGCAACAATTTTACCGCCTTCGCCAAGAACGGCGCGCCGCTGGGCACCAACTCGCTCCTGATGATCGTTTATACCAACGGCGCGCTCCAGGTCAGCAATGACATCGCCGACTTCATCACCAATCAGATCGTTTTTGACGCCGAAAACTTTGAAGGGACTGTCCTCACGAACAACCAAAATAATTATCTCATTCACATGACGTTGAGCTTTTCGCAGTGGGAGTATCCCATCGCGTACATCGGCTCGAATTCATTTAATGCATACGATTATTACCAACTCAACACGGCGATGACACGGCGTGACACCGATTAGACTGAACTTATGAAAACGCGCTCTCTTTCCAAGCCCGCCGGATTTGCGCTCCTGTCATTGCTGTGCGCGATCGTCATCATCCTGATTGTCTTCGCGGGGGTGATGTATTGGATCGCCTCCAACAGCAAACAAATGCAGAAAAACGAAGTGTTCACCACCAGCGAGGCGGCGGCCGAGGGAATGACCGAACTGGTGTATGCCAACATGGACCGCGATTTCGTTTACGGAAATCTCAACAGCTCGAACTATTACCAGAATCTGACGCTCAACACCAACAATTGGCCTGTGGGATATAATTTCAACGTCAGCATCACCATGGGGCCGCTGGAAACCAATTTGCAATATCTGGGATCGGAATACACCAACCTCCTGGGCGAGCCTCAAACCAATACCATCACCGTTACGGCGACGCCGGTGGGCAAGCCGGAGCCTTACGACGTGCCAGCCTCAGTCAGCCAGACGTATGTTTTTGCGTCCATTCCGGCGTTTCAATTCGCAATTTTTTACAATATTAACCTGGAAATTGATCCGGGCGCGCCGATGCCTATCAATGGCGCCGTCTTTTGCAATGGCGGCATTTGGTCGGGAACGCCCAACGTCACCTATTCTTCCACCGTCCAGGCGGTGGATAAAGTGAGCACGAATGAAGATGATCCGTACGTGGGGAGCAATGAGAAACAAGACACCGGAACGCCGCAGGCCAATTTTCAATATGCCGGTTCCCCGCCCCAACCCGAGTCCGGCTGCAATCCGCTCAACCTTCCCATTGGCGCCAACAGCAACGGCACGAATGACGTTTCAACCAACGTTCAAGCGGTCATTGAAATTCCCCCGGCATCGGTCCGCGCCCCAAACAACCCCATCGTTGACTATGAACAGACCAATTTGGTCTATGATTTCAACGCGGCCAGCATGGTCGTCTCCAATTGGTGTTGGGGCAGCAACGGCGTTGCCCCCTGGAGCAATAATTTCACCGTTTACCTCCAGGACAGCACGGCATCGCCCTCGGCTGTGCAATCCAATGGCATCGCCATGAATTGGATTATGCTCACGAATGATTTCTATGTTGTTTCAAACAGCTATAAGGGTGTGCGCAAGATTTGGGGGTCCGCGGATTGGGTGCCCAATTTCGTATTTACCAATAACAGTCTGGCAATGAAGTGGACTAACTTACCCGTTGCAGGCGGCACCAACGGTCCCGGCCCGGATGGAACAAACTCCGTTTGGTATGCGGGTTTTTCCTTCTTAACGAATGCCACATACTACGATTACCGCGAAGCGGATACGGTGCGGGCCGTTCAAATCGACGTCGGCAAGCTCGGGGCCTGGATAACCAACGCCACCCCCAACGCCGGCAGCAACTGGAACCAGGAACTTTGCGCGGACCTGGGCCACGGTATCAATTCCATGTATCTTTATAATGCCGTCCCGCTTACGACCCGGCAACTCCCCGCGGTGCGCGTAACGGACGGAACATTGCTCCCTTCCAGCAAGTGTCATGGGATTTCCACCTATGGATTTTCTTTCGCGACGGGCCAACCAATGTATGTGTTGGGCAATTACAATGTGCAGGTCAATGGAACGTCGCAGCTTCTTAATTCGCACAACACCGCCGACACGTATCCCGCCGCATTTTTGGCGGATGCCATCACCATCCTTTCGCCAAACTGGTCAGACAGCTACAATTCAAGCACTTCCATTGGCTCACGAACTCCCACCTCCACAACGATCAACGCCGCTTGTCTTGAAGGCATTGTGCCATCAGTCAGCACAAATTACAGCGGTGGTGTGGAGAATTTTCTACGTTTGCTTGAAGATTGGAACAATGGCATAATTCTTACCTATAATGGCTCAATTATGGTGATGTTCCCAAGTCAAGTCGCAACCAATCTATGGCCGGGCACTGGCAGCGCCTATAATGCTGCCAAGCGAGATTGGGGTTTCGACACCAATTTCCTAATCCAGGCCGATTTGCCGCCGCTGACACCACAATTCCGGTCGGTGGTCCGAAACACCTGGGCCGGATACTAGGCTGACTGGTAGAAATCGCATCCGCCTGCGTCCGCCGGTTAGACGCCTTGCAGAGATTCTCTTAACGGCTCGACGTTTCAATGCAGTGTCTTAATCCCCCGCTGCCACAAATCAAAATGATACAAGGCGACCACGACAAGCGAATGGCCGATTTTTTCATCGGCCACTAATTTGGGCACTTCCGATAGAGGCGCCAGCGTCGTCGCCAGGTCTTCGCCCTGGTCGAAATCCACCGGATGCGCAAGCCGGCAATTTTCAATCAGCACCGTGTAACAGATGTTGTTTAAAATGGCGGGGTTTGCCTGGATGCGGCCCAGGATGCGCGCGCGCTCGCCTTCGTACCCTGTCTCTTCGCGCAATTCGCGCACGGCCGTCGCCACCGGATCGGTTTCATCCGCGTCCATCATTCCCCCCGGAATTTCCAGTTCCACTCTGCCGGACCCAAACCGATATTGCTCCACCATGACGAGTTGCTGGTCCGGCGTAATGGCGATGACATTGACCCAATGAACGCTTTCCAGGACAAAAAAGTCGTGCTCCTTTTCGGTGCGCGGCGAAATGTAGGTGTCCGAGCGGAGTTTAAAAATCCGGAAATCGCCAAGCTGCCTGGTGCTGATCTTTTTCCACGGACGGCTCATTTCGGTATCATACATCAACCCATCTCCCCATCAATCCAATCCTTTTTCTTTGGCCGCCCATCCCTGTCGCATCATGGCAAGCAAATGCCTGAGAGCCTCATCGTAAGAGCGTCCTTTGAGTTCCATCAATTGTTTGGCGCGTTTGTCCAATTGCGCCGCCATCTCGGCGGATTTTTCCACTGGACACCCGAGCGCCACAAGCGCCTTCGCCAATTCAGAAATTTGCATCAGACAAAAATATAGGGTTCGCCTGCCCAGGGCGCCACAATTGTTCCACGCCTCCAATGCGTTCCCCTGCTCCTCCGCGCTGGATTGCGGTTTTCAAACCAAAAATGTAAAATAATACGTTGACTAAAGGCTTTTAGTTGATAAATTCTACCCCTTTATTTAATGAAAACGTATCTGCCCAAACCGAACGTGAACGAGCGCAAATGGCATGTGATTGATGCCGATGGCGCCGTGCTGGGCCGTTTGGCCGCCCAGATCGCCGATATTTTGCGCGGCAAAAACAAAGCCGTCTATACTCCGCACCTGGATGCCGGAGACTTTGTTGTGGTCATCAACGCCGAAAAAGTCCGCGTGACCGGCAAAAAGGAAACGGACAAGGAATACATGACCTATTCCGGTTGGAAAGGCGGAGAAAAATACGCCACTGTTAAGCAGGTCCGCGCCCGGCGGCCGGAGGCGCTCATTGAACGCGCTGTCAAAGGGATGATTCCCAAAAACCGTCTGGGCCGCGTGCTGCTTACAAAATTGAAAGTCTTCAAAGGGCCCACGCACCCGCACGCGGCGCAAAAACCTGAACCGCTCAAGGCGGCGGCATAACTAATTTCATCAACCATAAAGACGACGATGGCAGCAAAAGCAACAAACGATTTCATCGGCACCGGCCGGCGCAAAACTTCCATTGCGCGGGTCCGCCTCATGACCGGCAGCGGCAAAATCACCATTAATGGCCGCGCCTTTGACCACTATTTTCCGTTGGAAACCCTGCGGGCCACGGCGTCGCAGCCTCTGGTCCTCACCGGCACGGCGGAAAAAGTGGACGCGAGTATAAACGTCGTGGGTGGCGGCCCAAACGGCCAGGCCGGCGCCGTGCGGCACGGCATCGCCCGGGCATTGCTCAAGTTCGACGCCAACCTGCGCCCGCAACTCACGGCCGAAGGTTTTCTCACGCGCGATCCGCGCATGAAAGAGCGCAAAAAGTACGGCCAGCCCGGCGCGCGAAAACGATTCCAATACTCGAAACGTTAATCGCATTGGAAATCTCCAAAGCCCCGCTGGACCCGGTCTGGCGGGGTTTTTAATTTATCGAATCAATATGAACATTCCAGGTCGCGCCATTGGAATTTCCCGAACGATTTATGGAATTCCGACCGGGAAACCGCTACAACTGTGACTACGATGAAGATGAAAAGAGTGGCAATCGTCGGCGCATCCGGCTACTCCGGCGAAGTTCTCGTGCAGCTTTTGCTAAACCATCCGCGCGCGGAATTGGTTGCTGTAACGTCGCGCCAAAATGCCGGGAAAACGCTCGCGCAGGTTTTTCCGAAGTTCGCCGGGCATCCTAAATCAAGGGCGATTCGCTTCAGCGAACCCAACGCCGATGTCGTGGCAAAGCAGGCGGATATCGGGTTTCTCGCCCTGCCCCATGGCGTGGCCGCCGCGTTCGCGGCGCCCTTTCTCAACGCCGGGTGCGTTGTGATTGATTTGAGCGCCGATTTTCGCCTCCGCAGCGCCCAAACGTATAAGGAATTTTACGGCCACGACCATCCCGCGCCGGAAATGCTCGAGAAATCTGTTTACGGTTTGACTGAAATCCATCGTGAGCAAATTAAAAACGCCCTCCTCATCGCCTCGCCGGGCTGCTATCCCACCAGCATCCTATTGCCGACGATTCCGCTGCTCAAAGCCGGACTCGTCAAACCGGCCGGCATCATCGCTGACTCATGCAGCGGCGTAAGCGGGGCCGGGCGAAAGGCGGAAATGGACTATCTGTTTTGCGAATGCAATGAGAGCGCCCGGCCCTACGGCGTGCCCAAACACCGCCATTTGTCCGAAGTTGAGGAGCAACTTTCGCTGGCGGCACAAACACCGGTCATCATGCAGTTCACTCCGCATTTGGTCCCGATGAATCGCGGCATATTGACGACATTATATCTTGACCCGGCGGAAACTCTTTCGCAAGAAGCCGTCGGGTCCTGTTACAAAAAGTTTTACGGCGATGAACCCTTTATCCGTTTGCTCGAAGGCAAAGACCTGCCGGATACAAAAAATGTCGCCGGCACAAACGCGATTGAAATCGCTTGGCGGCTGGATCCCAGAACCGGCCGGCTCATCGTGATGAGC
The DNA here is from genome assembly GCA_050737335.1 of Limisphaerales bacterium. Lineage (GTDB taxonomy): Bacteria > Verrucomicrobiota > Verrucomicrobiia > Limisphaerales > UBA11358 > UBA11358. The sequence continues at coordinate 11,888 of JBOHXA010000587.1, forward strand.
GCGCTGGACAACCTCGTCAAAGGCGCGAGCGGACAAGCCGTGCAATCCATGAACGTTGCTTGCGGATTTCCTGAAACCGCCGGATTAATCTAAGGAAAAGGATCGGACGATGGTTAAACCAACCGCCGAGCATTTGAACGAAATGGTGCTTTCCTTTGCCCGCCAGGACGTGACCACGCTTGCCAGAGGTTTAACCGTGGAACAAGCCCTGGCGGCCATTCGCAGCCAGGGCGTGGGGGAAAAGGTCATTTATTTCTATGTGGTGGACGACGCGCTCCGGCTCGTGGGAGTCGTGCCCACCCGGCGGCTGCTGGTCTCGCCGCTGGATGAACGGATCGACGCGATTATGATACGCAATGTCATCGCCATCCCGCACACCGCGACGGTCCTGGAAGCCTGCGAATTTTTTGTCCTCCACAAGTTTTTTGCCTTCCCGGTCATTGACGCGGCGCGATGCGTCGTCGGCGTCGTTGACGTCAGCCTGTTCACGGACGAGGTCTTTGACATCGCCGAACGCGACCAAATCGAGGGCGTGTTTGAAGCGATTGGTTTTCGCCTTTCGCAGGTGCGCAACGCCTCGCCATTGCGCGCCTTCCGCTTTCGATTTCCCTGGCTTTTGACGACCATCATCAGCGGCGCCTTTTGCGCCTTCCTGGCGGGCGCGTACCGGCTGACCCTCGCCAAAAGCCTGGTGATCGCTTTTTTCCTGACGATGATTCTCGGGCTTGGCGAGAGCGTGGGCATTCAATCCATGACCGTCACGATTCAGGCGCTGCGAAACCAGAAGCCGTCGCGGCATTGGTATTTTCTCATGTTGCGGCGGGAAATCATGACCTCGGTGATGCTCGGCGCGGCGTGCGGTTTTTTGGCCGGGTTGATTGTCTTTCTGTGGCAAGGCAACGAGCCGGCGGCGTTCGTCATCGGCGTCAGCGTCGCGTTTTGTCTTTGTGCCGCCTGCGTGACCGGCTTGAGTGTTCCGGCGCTGCTGCACGCCCTGAAACTCGATCCCAAAATTGCCGCCGGCCCCATCACGCTCGCCCTGTCGGACATTTTCACGCTGTTGTTCTACTTCAGCATCGCAAAGTTCTTTTTGACAAAGTAAAATGAAATCGCCATTGGCAAAAGCAAGGCACCCCGGAACCCCCAAATGGAACGCGGCCGAATACGCCGCCAATTCGGCAGTCCAACAAAGCTGGGCGCGCGAATTAATTGGAAAACTTGGCCTGCGCGGCAACGAACACATTTTGGACGTGGGCTGTGGCGACGGCAAAGTGACGGCTGAAATCGCCTTCGCCCTTCCCAACGGCTCGGCCACGGGCATTGACGCCTCCGCGGAAATGATCTCATTCGCCAATGCGGTATTCCCCGGGCGCGAATTCCCAAACCTGAAATTTCACGTTATGGACGGGCGCGAGATAAAATCCGACCGGCTATTTGATTTGGTTTTTTCCAATGCCGCCTTGCACTGGGTGGATGACCACCAGAAATTTCTGGCCGGGGCGGCTTCCGTGTTGAAACCGGGCGGACGGCTCGTGGTTTCGTGCGGCGGCAAGGGTAATGCCCAGGACGTTTTTGTGGCGTTGCGGCCGGAATTGCGCGCGAAACGATGGCGCGAATTTTTCCGCAAAATGCCCGACCCTTATTTCTTTTATGCTCCGGATGAATATAAGAAATGGCTCGCCAAAGCCGGCTTCAAGACGCTGAACGTCCGCTTGGCGCCTAAAGATGCGACCTATCCGGGCGCGGAAGGTTTTGCCGCCTGGCTTCGGACGACGTGGATCCCGTACGTGCAGCGCGTTCCGGAAAATCTTCGCGAAGAATTCATCGCCGCCGTCACCCGGCGCTACATTGTCAAACATCCGTCCGACGCGGAAGGTAGAATCCACGTTAGAATGGTTCGCCTGGAAATTGACGCGATTAAGTCGTCCTGATCCCTCGGGGGAGCGTAGTCAGGAGTCTCTAATCAATTTGGCCCGGGTTGGCCGCGCGGGGACGGGCGCCCGTCTAAAACGGCTTGCGAGACCGCGATATTCGACGATAATGTGCATGTGTCTCAAGGAAAAATCATGCATTCGCGCAATTTGCTGAAAAAAGTTCCCACGGGTATTTCAGGATTTGACAAGATTACCGGCGGGGGAGTGCCCGCTGGCCGCCCCACCCTGGTCTGCGGCGGCCCGGGTTGCGGCAAGTCCCTTTTCGCCATGGAATTTCTCGCGCGCGGGATTCTCCAATTCAATGAACCGGGTGTCTTAATGACGTTTGAAGAAACTGTCGAGGACATTAAAAAGAACGTGGCTTCCCTTGGATTTGACGTCGCCAAAATGATTGAACAAAAGAAGCTCTTCATAGACCACGTGAATGTCAGCCGAAATGAAATCGAGGAAAACGGCGAATATGACCTCGAAGGCCTTTTTGTCCGGCTGGACCATGCTATCCGGACGGTCCGCGCCAAACGGGTCGTGCTGGATACGATCGAGACGTTGTTTTCGGGCTTGGCGAACCAGGCGATTTTGCGCTCAGAACTTCGCCGCCTTTTCGGATGGTTGAAGGACAAGGGCATGACCACAATCATTACGGGGGAGCGCGGAGAAGGCGCCCTGACACGCCAGGGGTTGGAAGAATACGTTTCTGATTGCGTGGTGCTGCTCGATCATCGCGTCAGCGGTCAAATTTCCACGCGCCGGATGCGCATCGTCAAATACCGGGGTTCGACTCATGGCGCCAACGAGTATCCTTTTCTCATTGATGAATCCGGCGTTTCGGTCCTGCCCATCACCGCTGCGGAAATGGTTTACGACGTCTCGACCCGGCGGATTTCCACCGGAGTTCCAGGGTTGGACCAAATGCTGGGCGGGAAGGGCTATTTTCGCGGCAGCACGGTCCTTTTGAGCGGTCCGGCAGGCACCGGCAAATCGAGTCTCGCATCCCATTTGGCGGAGGCCGCATGCCGGCGCGGCGAACGATGCGTCTATTTTTCATTTGAAGAATCACAGGCCCAAATCATCCGCAATATGAATTCCATTGGAATCCATCTGAATCCGCAGGTTCACAAGGGCCTCTTGAAATTTCACGCAACCCGTCCGACAGTATATGGCTTGGAGATGCATCTGGTCTTGATACACAAGTTGATTGACGAATTTAAGCCGGCAGTCGTCATTTTTGATCCCGTTACAAATTTGCAATCAGCCGGAACATCGGAAGATTCCGCAAATATGCTGGTTCGATTAATTGACTTTCTGAGAAAAAGGAGCATTACTTGTTTTATGAATTCCCTCACCGCGGGCGGAAGCCGGTCTCAGGAAATGACTGAGGTCGGCATCAGTTCCATCGTGGATACATGGCTCCTGCTGCGGGACGTCGAAGTCGCCGGCGAACGCAATCGTTTGATGTACGTCCTCAAGTCGCGCGGCACCGCGCATTCCAATCAGGTGCGCGAGTTTTTAATCACCTCTCACGGCGTTAAACTGGTCGAGGCATATATTGGGAACGAGGGGGTTTTGACTGGCACAGCCCGGCTCAACCAGCAGAACCTCGAACGCGCGCGCGAGCAGTTGGGTAGGGACGAAACGGAGCGAAAGAAACAAGCCCTCGCGCACCGGCGCAGAGCGGTTGAAGCTCAAGTTGAAGCGTTGCGCGCCGCGTTTATGGCCGAACAGGAGGAATTGGCCAGGATCACGGCTTCGGATGAACAACGGGAGAAACAAATTCAAATTGACCGGCGGGCCATGGCGTTGAGCCGGTGTGTCCCAAATTGAAAGCGGCAGGATCATGAAAACCAAACCCAGAGCAAAGGCGCCCGCCGGGAAAAAAAGCCGGAAGAAAACAAGCCCAGGAAGGCAAATAGCGCCAAAAAACGATAAATGGAAATTGCGCCTCTACGTGGCGGGTGAAACCCAGCGCTCATTAACCGCCTTCGCAAACCTGAAAAAGATTTGCGAGGAACATCTGCCAAACCGCTATTCATTAGAGGTTGTTGATTTGTCAAAACAACCTCAATTGGCGCAAAGCGACCAGATCGTCGCCCTCCCAACACTCGTCCGAAAATTGCCAGCGCCCATCCGGCGAATCATCGGCGACCTGTCCAATCTCGACCGCGTGATGGTGGGAATGGATTTGTCGCAAATAAAACACGAGGCCATGTGAGAAAAAAATCCGACCGAAGGAACAAAGACGAAGGCGGGCGCGTGATTGATAGTTCGCCGAGGTTCGAGCGGTTGCTCAACGCCTCTGGCGTCGAGCACTACTCGCTGCGGCTCTATATCACCGGCGCCAGCGGCCACTCGCATCGCGCCGTTACGGCGATCAGGGGCCTGTGCGAGGAGTTTCTCCGCGGAAAATACGATTTGGAAGTCGTGGACATTTATCAGCAGCCGCTCAAGGCCACGAGCGCGCAAATCATTGCCTCGCCGACCCTCGTGAAAACGCTGCCCAAACCTTTGAAACGATTCATCGGAAATTTATCGGACCGCAAAAAAGTGATGTCCGGTCTGGATTTGGCGCGCGCAAAAGGCCAGGTCAAGCGAAAGTATGAGAAACAAGGCGAACCCTAAAACCGAAAAGAGGAAGGAATCGTCAAAGCAGGGCCGTTGGCTCAGCGAAAAGGAATATTCGCAATTGCAACGCAATCTGGCCGAGGCCAAGGAGACGCTCGATGCCATCCGCTGCGGGGACGTGGATGCCGTCGTGGTCACGGGGCCTCAAGGGAACCAAATTTACAGCCTCACCGGCGCGGACCAGCCCTATCGCGTCTATGTCGAACGGATGCAGGAAGGGGCGGTCACAATTTCCCACCGCGGGGTAATCCTCTACGCAAATCGGCGCTTCGCCGAAACGATCCGCAAGCCGCTCGAACAGGTCATCGGCGCCGATGTCAGGGACTATTTGGATTCCCCGGCCTGCCAGAGAATCCTTAGCGTCATTGCCAACCGCAATGACCCCGTCAAATTTGAATCCTCTTTGAAGTCATCTGGCGCTTCCGAATTGCCTGTGAATTTGACCGCGAGCTATTTACCGCTGCAGGAGCAAAGCGTTGTTTGCCTCGTTGTCACGGACTTGACCACCCAAAAACAGAATGAGGAGCTGCGCATAGCCAAGGAAATCGCTGAAAAAGCCAACAAAGCCAAAGATGCCTTTCTGGCGGCGCTGAGCCATGAATTGCGCACGCCGCTCAACCCGGTGTTGCTCCTGGCCAGTGAAGGCGCCGAGGACTCGGAACTGCCTCAACGCGTCCGGGCCGACTTCGCCACCATTCGCGACAATATCGAACTGGAATCGCGCCTCATTGACGATCTCCTGGACATCAACCGGATTGCCCACGGCAAACTCGCCCTGCACAAGAGACATATTGATTGTCATGACGTGCTGGACAATGCCATCGCCATCGTGGAACCTGAAATTCGCCGGAAAAAAATTTCGCTCACTGTGAAATTGGACAAGGAGCCATGCCCGTTGAGCGCGGACCGCACCCGCCTCCAGCAGGTATTTTGGAACGTCTTGAACAATGCGGTGAAATTTACCCCCGAAAACGGAAAAATCACAGTCGCCACGGCGATTGCTCCAGACCGGAAACAGTGTTCGATCAGGATTTCTGATACAGGCATTGGCATGACGCAGGAGGAAATCGAGAGAATTTTTGACGCATTTGCCCAGGGGGAACATGCGAAAATTTCCGGGCCGCACAAGTTTGGCGGTCTTGGTCTCGGTCTTTCCATCAGCCGCATGCTCGTCAAAATGCATGAAGGCTCGATCTCCGCTCACAGTGAGGGCGCGGGCCACGGCGCCACCTTTACCATCCAACTGCCGCTTCAACAGGCATAACGGTCCGGACAAAGAACCAAAGCCTCCGGCCAGGGTCCCGCCGAAACGGCTTTGACGCTTCAACGGTCCCAACCCCCGCAAAATAATTCGTGAAACTTCATGAATTTCGTGGTTACAATCTCACGCCGTATCCATGTTGACCACCCTTCGCATCAAAAACCTCGCACTGGTTACCGATTTGACGCTGGAACTTCAGCCCGGCTGCAATGTCATTACGGGGGAAACTGGCGCGGGCAAGTCTATTATCATCGGCGCTCTTAATCTCATCCTGGGCGAACGCGCCGACCGCGCGCTCATCCGCAGCGGCGAGGATTCCTGCTCCGTCGAGGCCGCGTTTGATATTTCATCCTTGCGGGCTCCTTTGAAAGAGTTCCTCGGGGATAATGGACTGGAACCGTGCGAAAATAATCAGCTCGTCCTCAAACGCGCCTTCACCGCCGCCGGCGCGAACCGCCAATTCATCAACGGTTCGCCCACAACGTTGAACATACTTGCGACGATTGGCGAATGGCTCGTGGACATGCACGGGCCGCATGACCATCAATCGCTGTTGAATCCGGCAAGGCAGCTTCTCGTTCTGGACGCCTTTGGCCGGCTCGACCGCGAGCGCGAGGCGTTCGGCGGGATTGTTCGCCGCCGCGCCACCCTGGAACGTGAAAAATCAGCGCTGATCGTGGATGAAAGGACGCACGCGCGGCAATTGGATTTATTGCGTTTTCAAACGCGGGAAATTTCCTCCGCGCGCCTGCAACCAGGCGAAGACGCGGCGGTGGAAGAAGAATTTAACAGGGCGAGCAACGGCGCGAAACTGCTGCAATTGAGCCAGGCCGCGCTCGATGCCCTCAGCGAAAGTGAGAGTTCGTTGCTGGCGCAATCCGCCGCAATTGGCCGAACCTTGCTGGAGCTTCAGCGCGTGGACGCCGGCGCCTCAAATCTGGCGGAACTGCATTCGCAGGCCGTCGCCGCCATGCGTGAATTACAAACCGGACTGTCGCGCTACGCGGAACACATTTCAGTGGATCCGGTCCGGTTGGCCGGGTTGGAGGAACGGCTCGATTTGATCCATTCGCTCAAGCGCAAATATGGCGCCGGCATCGGGGAAATCAACGCGTTCGGCGAGGACGCGCAAAAGAAATTGCAATTACTCGAGGGGCGCCATGCCGAACTGGCGCGAATAAATTCCGACCTGCAAAAAATGGATGTCCAGATTTCAGAAACCGGGCAGGCGCTGACCGCGCGGCGCAAAAAAATCATTCCGCAATTGGCCAAGGCTGTGAGTAAAGAATTGGAAGACCTGGGATTTCGGCAAAGTAAATTCGATATCGCTATTTCCGGCCGGGCCGACTCCTTCTCACCGTCAGGGTCAACCCCAGCCACCGCCCGTCGTAGCTTTACCGAACGAGGGTTCGACGAAATTGATTTTCAATTTGCTCCAAATCCAGGCGAACCGCCCAAGCCGTTGCGGGCCATAGCCTCGTCCGGCGAAATGGCGAGGGTCATGCTTGCGCTTAAAAGCGTCCTGGCCGCCGAGGACGAAATCCCCGTCCTGGTTTTCGACGAAGTGGATGCAAACGTGGGCGGCGAGACGGCCCATGCCGTGGGTGAGAAAATGAAGCAGATTGCGGCGCGGCGGCAGGTTTTGTGCATTACGCATTTGCCGCAGGTCGCGGCGCCCGCCGCGGCCCATTACGTCGTGACCAAACAGGTTAAAAATGGGCGCACGACCTCGGAAATCCAATTGCTCGGCAAAAATGAGCGCGTCACCGAATTGGCGCGCATGCTTGGCGGCAAATCCGACGCCGCCAGGAAACACGCCGAGACGCTGCTGCCCTGACGTCGGGGATCTTACGGACGCGCTATCGAGGCTGATTCGATTTGCTGCAAATCATTTGACGCCGCGATATTTCCTTGCGCCGTCGCTTTCAGCAGCCAGAAAATTCCCATGACCTGGTTCGTTTGGCATCCGATGCCCCGCAGATAATGAATGCCCAGGCTGTATTGCGCTGAGCTATCGCCGTTGGTGGCGTCCCGCTCCAGCAACCCGAGCATTCTTAAATCCTTTGCGCGCTCCTTTTGTTCCTGTTCCTGGATTTGCTTTTGCGCGGCGGCAAGCAGGACGGGGTCAGGGCCGCAAGGGACGCCATAATTCAGTTCGCTAATCCTCCACGCGCCACGCGCCGTTTTATAGGTGCATGGGCCGGAATAAAAGGCCATCAGACGTTCCGCCGATGGGATTATTTCGCCTGCAATCGCCTTGTAGGGATAATTTGCGACGAAGAAAAACGGATATCCCGATTGGCCGAACGCGGGATCCCAGCCTCTGATTGGATAATAGACTGTGCCCAAGAGGCCCCATTCGCCTTCGATGCTAATGCCCTGCGGCGTGACCTTTACGATCTTGCCGCAGAATTGGACTCCCTTCAATTTAACGTAATTGGTTTGGTTGCCAACCCTTCTCCACGGGTCTATCGGCACGAATGAGGCGCGCCAATCCTGCCGCACCATCTGCCCCATTGCGGCCTCGCAGAAGAGCGCGCATGTCAGGAACGCCAGTGTGATTGAGAGTTTCATGCCGGTCGGCAACGCAGCCTCGCCCCGCCACAATTTAATTGCTTTGCCGACGCTATGGATTGAAGCACCGGCAACTGGCCGAGGCAAGCAAGTTTCCTGGCCGTTTGCCTCATCGCCACGGTGCGACGCATGGGACACGTGGCACATACCAGGCACGCATATGTTCCGCCCGCTGTACGGGCGATGAGGCCGCGCCGCGTCGCCCTTGCCTTCCGAGGCCGGCAGTTCAATCTTGGAAATCATGATTTTTCCCTCATAATGCCGCTTGTGGATAATGTCACAAAATTGACAAACGAGCTTATCGCGTCCTACGCGCGCGTCGGGGGCATCAACCATTTGGATGGAAAGAATTTGCCGTCCAAACGGGCCATCGTGGCCATCACTCAGGATCTGTTGCGATTGCTGTTTCCGGGGTTTTTTGACGAAAAACTCATCCACTCTTCAGAAATCAAAGCGGAAACTGCGGCGTTGCTCGATTCCATTATCGGAAATCTCGAGGATGAAATCCGCAAGAGTCTGGAATACAATCCGCCGCCCGGGCTTCCTAAAAAAGAAACGGCAAAAGCGGCGCTCTCTCTCACGCTCGAATTCCTCGGCAAACTGCCGCGCATCCGCGAGATATTGCATACAGACATGGAAGCCGCGTTCAGCGGCGATCCCGCCGCCGCCAGCCGCGAGGAAATAATCGTGTCCTACCCTTTTGTCGAAGCCATTGCCGTGCAGCGGATGGCGCACGAACTGTATTTGAAAGACGTTGCATTGATTTCGCGCATCATGGCCGAATGGGCGCACACGCGCTCAGGATTGGAAATCCACCCGGGCGCGCAAATTGGCACGCACTTTTTCGTTGATCATTGCACAGGCACAGTCGTGGGCGAGACCGCGGTGATCGGCAACTACGTCAAGATGTATCATGGAGTCACGCTCGGCGCGCGCTCCACGGGCGGCGGCCAGGCCTTGCGCGGCAAAAAACGCCATCCAACCATCGAAGACAACGTGACGATTTATCCGGGAGCGACAATTCTGGGCGGAGAAACCGTTATCGGCGCGGGCAGCACCATCGGCGGCAATGTGTTTATCATGGACAGCGTCGCGCCCAATTCGCTCGTCATTTACGACGGATTGGATATGCGGGTGTTGAGCAAGCGTGACAAAAAAACTTCGGTGGATTTTCAGATTTGAGCGGCTTTGCGCCGCGCCGTGAGCAAGCCGATTTGCAGGCGGCCACGGCGCTGCTACAAAAACGAGGCGCGTAGCAGCGGACGTGCGTCCGCTCTGACTTCTTCGCGGAACAATCTTTCGGCTTCGCTCATTGCCCAACCGCCACCCTCACGGTCCAGGCTCGGTTCAGCGTTCATTCCGGCGGCGGTTTGCGCACGTTTGGATTGGCTCTTTCAAACTCATAAATGTGGCGATTTTGTTTTGCCACATAATTGTTGGGGTCCACGCGCAGCGCGTGATCATAGAGGGTCTCCGTGTTCCGCCAGTATCCGAGTTGGTGGCGCGAGAGCAGCGCGCACAGCGCCAGCACAACCGCTCCGGTTGTCGCTAACAGAAAGTGTTTTGCGGCCGATGGCGCAAATCTGCCAGCCAAATCGGCGATTCCCCATGTGACCATTAGATAAAACCCTATGCTCGGGATATACGTATAGCGGTCGGCAATGGATAATCGGCCCAGCGAAACAATGCCGCAGACCGGCAGCAGAACAATCACAAACCAAAGCCATCCAATCAACAGGGCGGGACGCTGTAGGCGGGCACAATAAACCGCCCCGGTAATGAGCAACAGGATCACCAGCGCCGGCGCCCATTGGCCGACGGGAATCGCCTCGGGCCGCAAATAGAGAAACGAAAGATTTTGCGGCCATACCAGCTTTTCAAGGTAGCCGATATAGTTGACTGAAATGCTTTCTATGCGCTCGCCCAGCCCCATATCCTGGCCGGGCAAACCCGGTTGCTGCGCCACGAGCGTTATGCCGCAAAAAATCGCCGTAAGCAGAAGGAACGGCCATTTTTCCTCCACAAGATGACGGTTGGACCTGAAACTGTGGAATCGTCGAATCGAAGGACCGTTGATGCCCGCCTCTCCGCCGTATTTCGACACGCCACGTTGAAGCGGCCAATAGTCCAGCAGCAGCATCACCAGCGGCAGTGTGACCAGCATCGGTTTGGATAAGAGGCTGCAAAGGAAAAAAATCACCGCCGCGCGGTAGGATAGTGACAGTTGCGGACGGCCGCTGCCGCGCGCATATTTCACATAACATAACAATGATAACAGTCCGAAGAACGCGCTCAGGACGTCTTTTCGCTCCGAAATCCACGCCACAGACTCCACACGCAGTGGATGCAGCGCAAACAGTCCTGCGACAAACACGTTGCGCCAAAAAACATCCGTCTGTCGCGGCGAGGCTTCAAGGCCCTCGCGCGTGAGGGCCTGCAGCAGCAGAAACAACAGGATGACGTTCGCACAGTGAAAGGCCACGTTCACCATGTGGGGACCGCCTGCGTTCAGTCCGAAAAACTGGCAATCCAGCATATGCGAAATCCACGTCAGCGGATGCCAATTGTTCGCCTGCCGGTCCACGAACGACCATTCGACCCCGGACCATGTCAATCCCCCGCGAACTATCGGGTTGTCATACACGTAATCGTTGTCGTCGTACGCGACGAACTTGTAATGGCGGGCCGGCCAATAGACCGCCAGCGTGGCCCCGGCCAGGAAGACACAGGCCAGCAGCGTCCGCCATCGCCTCAAATGAAACACGATCACAGGGAGATTTTGAAAGGGAATGGCCGGATGCCAAGATTATTTCTCACGCACAGGCGCGGAGCGCCACCAGCCCGTTAAAAAACCATGGATATTGCTGTTTCGCCAGGAATGGCCCGCCGACGAGGCGCGACGAAGGAGCATGTCCGACATGGACCTGTGACTGAGGAGCAAGGAACTCGCCGGGCCACTATTGGCCAAACCCTTCGGGCTGAGGTCTTTTGTCCTGTGGCTTCGTTGCTCGTCGCGTCCAGGTCCATGAAGGACATGGCCGCTCCTCGCTCAGCGGCACAGGCCAAAAATCCTCTCAGCAGCAATGTCCATGGTTTTTCAAGAGGCTGCTAAACCGTTAAGATGGAATCCTCCCAGTCCGCGCTTCATCGCGCAAATCGTAACTTTTAGAGAACGAGCATGAATCAGCATGACCCCTCATCCCATGCCGTCACCGTCATGGCCCCGGCGAAACTGACGGTGAGGGCACCCCCCCCGGCATGCCACCAGGGTGGTTCATCATCGCCGATTGCATCAAATCTTGAATGCTTCCGTAC
>JBOHXA010000588.1:0-4046 GCA_050737335.1 Limisphaerales bacterium
GCTCGACAGCGCCTATTCGATTGTGGTGGCGGGCAGGAATTTCGGGTGCGGCAGCTCCCGGGAACACGCGCCCATTGCGCTGGGTTCGGCCGGATGCAGGATTGTTTTGGCCGAGAGCTTCGCGCGAATCTTCTTTCGCAATTCGGTGGCCACCGGCGAATTGTATCCGTGCGAATTGACCGGGCGCCTGTGCGACGTTTTGAAAATCGGGGACGTTGTGAGGGTGGATTTGGACGCGCAAACGGCCACGGTCGCGGGTGGCGGGCGCGTGGTTCCCATCAAACCATTAGGCGACGTTCGACCCGTGGTTGACGCGGGCGGACTGTTTAATTACGCTCGGCGGAGCGGAATGATTGCGAAATGAAGGGCAAATGGATCCGAAAGCGGCGAGCGCCGCGTCCGGCTGTGGAGCGGCCCGGCGCGAGGCGAATTTTTTTCGTTTTTGGGAAGAAATTTATTTGACCGAAGAAAACATTTCCTGTAGCCAGTAGGACTACCGCAATGACGACGCAAAAGATTGCTTGTTAGGACGCAACGCCAACAGCCATGTTGAATTCAAAATCCTTTCTAGCCATTGATTTCGGGGCCGGCAGCTTAAAGCTTGCCGAATTCGCAATCACTGAGGCTGGAGGCTTATGCCTGAGGTATTTTGACATTCGAGCCCTCGGGTCCGAAGGCACCTCGGATGCCACGCGCGAAGCGACCATTCTCAAGGCGTTAAAGGAAACCCTGGCCGAGGGCGGGTTAAAGGCGCGGGACATCAACGTGTGCGCCCCGGGCTTTCAGGTCTTTTCCAAGTTTGTCAAACTTCCCCCGGTGGACGCGAACAAAGTCACGCAGATCATCCAGTACGAGGCGCAACAAAATGTTCCCTTCCCGCTGGCTGAAGTCGTGTGGGACTACCAGATCATGGGATCAAGCAGCAGCGGCGAGTTGGAGGTGCTTCTGGTGGCCATCAAATCGGAAATTGTCGAGGGACTCTTCCGGATGGCCGAGACGGTGAAACTGAAACTGCAATTGTGCGACGTGTCGCCGGCGGCCCTGTGCAACGCCTTCAAATACAATTATGGGGACCTGGAGGATTGCACCATGCTCCTGGACATTGGGGCCAAAACCAGCAACGTGCTTTTCTTCGAAAAAGGGAAGGTCTTTTCGCGCAGCATTCCCCTGGGCGCAAACGCGATCACGCAGGATTTTGCCAACGAATCAAAACTGAAATTTGAAATCGCCGAGCAGATCAAAATCAAGGAAGGCTTTGTGAGCCTGGGCGGCGCGTATGAGGAGCCGGAAAATCCGAACCAGGCGGCCATCGCAAAAATCGCGCGCCAATTCATGACGCGGCTGCACATCCAGGTCAACCAGACGCTGCAGTTTTATCGCGGCCAGCAGGGAGGGTCGGCGCCGCAGCGTTTGTTCCTGGCCGGCGGGGCGGGCATCATGCCCTATACCGCGCAATTTTTCGCCGAAAAACTCAACGTTCCGGTGGAGTATTTCAATCCATTTCGCAACGTGCAGATAGACCCGGCGGTGAACCTGGAAGAGCTGGCGCGAGTGGCGCATTCGATGGCTGAAGTGGTGGGACTGGGACTGCGCAACCTGGCCAATTGCCCGGTGGAAATGAATTTGATGCCCGAGAGCACGGTTCGCTGGCGGAATTTCAATGAAAAAAAGCCTTACCTGATGGTGGCGGTCTTTGCCCTGGTGCTGGTGGGTTTTTCCGTGGGCTTTGTATTCAAGCAATTGGCGCAGGTCAAGTATGCCGCGCTGAATAACGTGGAACCGAAATTGCAGGCGGCGCAGGCCCTGGCCAACCGGATGCAGGAGGCCAAGCGCAAGACCAAGGACGCCCAGGACCAGGCCGACCAGACCGCCGCGTGGATGCAGGATCGGTATTACTGGGGCGACGTGCTTTTGGAAACGCGGGCGGCGTTGATTCGCGCGGAGAACGACGTCCAGAAACGGTTGTCCAAGGAAAAACCCGACGTGCAGGCCGGCATATGGATCGAGCAGATGACGAGCATGGGCGTGGCGCAAAATAATCCGAATCAACCCGGACCGGGGTTCAATAATCAGCAGGGACCGGCGGTGGGAGTCACGTCCACGCAGGCGGGCGTCACCGTGCTGCTGGTGTGCCGGGCGGTGAGTTTGCAAAACGTGGACGCGTCGGCAAACGGCGATATTGCCTACGCCGTGCAAAACGAGATGCAGGCCTGCAAATGCTTTGATCCCAAGGGCACCACGCTTGCGGGCAATATCAGTTCGGACGACCCGAACGGCACCTTCACCTTTGGCGTCACTGTGACCCTTTCACATCCGCCGCAATTTTAACATGGGTTGGATCAAACGAAATTTGTTTTTTACCGTCGGGGGCGTGATTGCGCTGGCGCTCCTGGTGGGGGCGGCCTATTACAATTTCACCAACTGGCGCGATGACAACAACGAACTGGCCCAGGTCAAAGACGCGTATGACAAGTTGAAAAACTGCTACAGCCAGACGCCCACCCCGTCGGAAACCAACATCCTTACCGAGAAATTGCAGGAACAACAATTGCGGAGTTGGATCGGTCAGGCCCGCGCCCATTTTGTGCCAATCGCGCCCATCCCCGATCCCAGCAACGGCGTGGTCACGACCGAGGCCTTTGCCGGCAGCTTGAGGAAAACGATTCGTGACATGCAGGTCGCGGCGGTGGACGCCAACGTGGAGTTGCCGTCCGACTATAGCTTTTCCTTTGCCGCGGAACGGAATCTGGTGATGTTTTCACCGGGCAGCCTGAATGCGCTGGCATCGCACCTGGGCGAGGTCAAGGCCATTTGCGACGTGCTGTTCGACGCGAAGGTCAACGGCATTGACAGCATCCAGCGCGAAGTGGTTTCAGACAACGATGCCGCCGGGCCGCAGTCCGACTATCTGGCCCAAAAGACCAAAACCGTGGGATTGGCCACCGTCACGCCCTACGCGATTACTTTCCGTTGCTTTTCTGGAGACTTGGGAAACGTCCTGGCGGAGTTGGCCTCGTCCAATCACGGATTCATCGTCACCGGCGTCAACGTCATGCCGGCGGGAGGCGTGACCGCGCCCGGAGGCGCCGGCCCGTTTCCTGACGGCCCGCTCCCCACCGGCCAATTGCAAACGGTGCTGGATGAACAATTGTTGCGCGTGTCCCTGGGAATTGAAGTTGTGAAGTTGAACCAATAAATGAACTTCGTCAAAAAACATTACGAAAAAGTCCTGCTCGGAGTGGTGCTCCTGGGACTGTTCGTGGCTTTGCTGTACTTGCCTTTTGCGATTCAACAGAACAAAGCGGAGCTGGACGCCATCGTCACTGGCATCGTGCGAACTCATTCGATTCCACCCCGGCCGCTGGATATGGCGTTGGAGAATTCCGCCCTGGCCCGGGTGCAATCGGCCTACAGCCTTGATTTTGAGAGCACCAACCGCCTCTTTAACCCGATGAAATGGCAGAAAACCTCCGATGGCCATTGGTTCCCGATCAAATACGGGAACGAAGTGGGGCTGGGGGCGGTGAAAGTGACCAAAATTGTGCCGCTGTATTATATATTGAGACTGGACAGCATGGAGCCTTCAAACCAGTTCAGCGCGGCCCGCTATGTGGTGAGCATTGAGCGCCAGGATGCGCCCTTGTTTTCGCAGCGCCGCCCGCGCAAGCATTACCTTTCGGTTGGCGATAAAGACGCGGAACTGCAGCTCATTTCCGCCAGGGGCCCGACGGACAACCCGTGGTTGCTGTTGCAGATACTTTCGTCCGGCGAGCAGGTGACCATTAAGAAGAACAAACCCTTTCAGGTGGTGACCGGCTACGCCGCGGATTTGAAATATCCGCCGCAAAACAAACAGTGGTATGACCAGCGAATTGGGGCCACGATAAATCTTGACGGTGAGGACTACAAAGTTGTTGTCATAGATGCGCGCGAAGTGGTAGTATCCGCCCAGGCAAACCAGAAAAAAACAACGTTACCGTATCAGCCATAGAAGATCTCTTTTAATCATTTCATCAAAACAATCGCGCCCGACTGCGCTCAATCCC
>JBOHXA010000589.1:0-1388 GCA_050737335.1 Limisphaerales bacterium
CCATCGGTGTCAGCCGGGCCGAAACTTCCTCGAGCATGGCCCCGATAGTAAACGTTCTACTCACGGAGATGGATGGTTTGACCGCGCAAAATGACAATGTCATGGTTCTGGCCGCGACCAACAGTCCCTGGCGCGTGGACAGCGCCCTCCGCCGCCCTGGACGCTTTGATCGTGTTCTGTTTGTGCCTCCTCCAGACGAAGCCGCGCGCGAGGCGATTCTCAATATCCAACTGCGCGGCATGCCAACCGACTCGCTGGACCTGAAAAAGCTGGCAAAGATCACGAACCTTTTTTCCGGCGCGGATTTGCGGGGTGTCGTTGAACGCGCCTCGGAGAAAGCCATATACGAGGAAATGACCAGTGGGCGCGCCGTAAAATTAACCCAACGTCTGCTGGCCGATGCCATCAAAGAAACGCGGCCTTCCACGAACGAATGGCTCGAAACCGCCCGCAGCTATGCCACCTATGCCAATCGCAGCGGCATTTACGATGATTTGGTCGCTTTTTTCGAACATCATTGAGTCAGAATTAAAGTCAAGGCCCGTGTGAATGCAAACGGGACGGCTTCCTTTTATTCTCGCGTGGCTGGACCGATGCATGGCGAATTGTGAAAGCGCTCATGCAACCAATCCGGTCAAGTGTGCAAACTGCAACTCCAGGGCAATGACTCTTTTTCGATTTCACTGAAGGCGGCGACTGCTTGAGTCGCTAAATATTTCGTGCCAATTCGTCCGCCTCGCGGGTAATATCGTGCCCACAAAGCTCCCGTAGCTCAATTGGATAGAGCAGCGGATTTCTAATCCGCGTATCCCGGTTCAATTCCGGGCGGGAGCGCCAGGCTCCACGCGAATCAGTCCACCGCTGCCCTATCGCTTACGGAACAGGAACGCTCAGGGCCTCGATGTCCTGCATTGGTTCCAGCGCCAGGATGCGCATGATGGCCGGCAAAATGCCGTCCGAACCTGTCCGGTTAATCTGTCCTTGAAACAGGGCCTATTTGTGCGAAAATCAGATTGTGAGTGCAACCATTGTTCGAGATCGGCGGCAGATAACACTGCCGGCCGAAGTCTGCGAACCTGCCCAAATCGAAGTTGGGGACCAGGTGGACTGGCGATTTGAAGGCGGGGAGATTCACGGGCGCAAGCTCGTTCCTTCGGTTTCCGACCGAGCGGGCGCGAAGATGGTCAGGGACAAGCGGACGGGCATGGCTTATCTCGATGCGGACATCAGCTATGAGGAAATGGAGACTGCGGCCCTCAATGCCAACCTTGACCGGGGGCAATGACCGAATATTTTGATACTCCGGCCCTCGTTTTTGCCTGTGGAAAATCGTCGTTTGCGGAATCGGCCCGCGGCTTGATTCTGAAAAGTGATGATCCGGTCACAAT
>JBOHXA010000590.1:0-8454 GCA_050737335.1 Limisphaerales bacterium
AGGTTCCGGTTGAAATAAATTCAAGAAAGGAGATTTGATGCGCTGCGTGTTCCGCTTGTTGATCATTGTAAAATATCAGCCCTGAAATACTTTGGCCGATCAGCATCACGATGAATAATCCGGCAAAGGCAAGCGATAGGCTGTTGTCCTTGAGAAATTTGCTTATCATTTTTCCCGGTTTCGTTTTGATTCGTCGCCGTCTGACTTTTTTCATTATTTGTAGAATTAAATTTTGACAAAATCTTGTGCAAAACTTATGCCATATCGCAGATGTTGATAGAATGTGTGACTTCGCATTTGATGGTTTTTTGCACTCAACCTTGTTTGAGAAAACAACGCACTTTTCATACGGCTTATTGCAATTTGCCCCTTGAGCAAACTCCGCCACCAAATCGCCACAACCTGACGGGCGGAATTTTTACCAACCCCCGTTTCGCATATCCAAGCGTCACGGTTGCTGTGCAGAGTAACGCCTGGCAAGATGCTTACTTTTCCAGCATAAAATATTCATCGCTCGTGCTGATCGGAACCATGATTTGCCATTGGCCGTTGATGATTTGGCTTGGGACGGAGGGGACGGGTGTCCAGAAGCGCGAGAGCAGGTTCGTCGTCATCAGAGGCGTGAAGCCGGCTGAGGCCAGCGGCCAAGACAAGGTTAAAAATCCAGGAGCGGTTTGGGATGGGCTGACCGGGGGGCTTGCGTTGCTCAATAGCTGGCCCGGCCCCAGTGTATCGCTGGCGGCAATTTCAGCCGGCGAAAGCGCGCCACTATAAATCCGAAGTTCCCGCAGGCTCCAGTCCAGGTAGGAATCGGCGGAATAGAGTGAACGGCCCACATAGGCGAACTCGTTGCCGACGGTGCTCAAGGGATCGTTGATTCCAGTGAATGAGGCAGCAAGAACACCGTTTGTATAAACGAGGATGGTCCCCACAGGAGCGTTGAATATGCAGGTCAGGTGCAGGTTCGTAACCGAACCGAGGGAAGACAAATTGCCGCCCTGTTCGCCATTGTAGCCGGGGTCCGTGGCGCTGATCGTTGCGCGGGCGATGTTGGGGTTGAAAAAGATATAGTCATAGCCGTTGCCACTGCTATCCGTATTTCCGAAAGCGAACAAATAAACAAAGGGCGGCGAATCGCTGGAACCGGATATTTCTGGAATCCACATGTCAATGGTTGTGGCGAGGTAATTGCTGACGATGCCGCCTGGCAGGTTCAGGAACTGCTGGCGGGCTGATGAAAATGTGAGAAACCCGTTGGTCACAGCTCCGCCATTTGGAAGGGTCCCGTTCCAGAGCGGTCCGCCGATGGAGTCCGGCACGTTCGTTCCCGAAATGTCAGCCATGCTATAACGATGCGTGAGCGTGGCCGGAATATAAACGACCCGCACGTTTTGGGAGGCGGACAGA
Organism: Limisphaerales bacterium; assembly: GCA_050737335.1. Taxonomy (GTDB): domain Bacteria; phylum Verrucomicrobiota; class Verrucomicrobiia; order Limisphaerales; family UBA11358; genus UBA11358. The sequence goes on from JBOHXA010000590.1 coordinate 1,408, forward strand.
CCTAATGCCGGATAGCTGGCGGTGATGGTGGCCGTGCCAAGGCCAATGCCGGTGACGTTTCCATAAATATCCACGACTGCTATATTCGTGTTGGATGAAGACCAGATGATCGCATGATTGGAATTGGCAGTGAGATTGATCCAGTTTCCGGATTGCCCGCCCAAAACAATGGATGGAACGGTGAGACCGTTGGTAATCGGTGAATGAATCTGAATTTGCAAATTGGTGTAGTTATTAATTCCGGTCGGCGTCAGCCGCAGAATGGAAAGCGAATTGGCCGGCAGGGTCACTGTGAAATTGGTTCCGGCATCTGAAATGGAGTTCGTGACCGGAAACACGTAGGTGGGCGCGGCAAAGGAATTTTCATCGGTTGCGTCAGGCGAGGTCAACTGGATGAGAGTGCCGGATGGGGCGATGGAACTGACGCCATTCAGATTAAATGTTGTCGTCACGGCCGTGCTGTAAGGATTGACCGCCTTCACGACGACCTGGCCAGCCGGGTCAGCGTAAGTGGAGGATACCAGAAGCCCGCTGGTGGCGGAAGGCAGGGTGACGTCCTGAACCAAATTCGTGGCGGCTTGTTGCGAATTTGTGCCCAGGTAACACCTGGCTTCGGCGCCGTTGAGGACGATCTTGATGTAATACCATACGCCAGTTTGGATGTATTGGGGGACCTGGGCGTAAGTTGTTTTATTTCCTCCAACCATTTGTTCAATGGCGTCCTGAGTGTCGGTCCAGCCGCCGATGTTCCACCAGGTCCAGTTGTAATCGTCCAGAACATTGAACTGGATGAGGAAGCCTTCGGCGCCGCCGGTTTTCATGGCTTGCAGCGTGATAGTATAGTTTGCCCAATTGGTGCCGGCGCCATTTGTGTAGATGGAATAACAGTCTGTGATCTGGGCGGTCTGCTGGTAGGTCCCGTCCTCGGCATCCCATGTTCCGTTAAAAACGTCCCAACCATTTGTTCCATCATCCGCAAAATCACTTTGGTACAGGGTGACATCGTTGTTGGTCACCACGATATTTGTGTATTGGACAGACGTGTTCCAGGAGCCGAGGCCGATAGTTCCGCGCGGCGCAGCCGCAGTATTTGTTGCCACCGTAACGGTTGTCGGCAACACGGCATTCCCGCGGTTTTGCGAAAACATTTCCTGGACGTAATACGATGGCGTTCCGAACACCTGCGAACTGTTGAAATAGATCAAGTTCGGCTTCCATTGCATGCTGTTGACGTTGCCAAACAAGGGAGCGTAAGAGGCCATCAGCACGACGTCCGAGTTCCGCTCGATGCCGGTCATAAAGGAGGCCTCGCCGAGAGCGGCGGAAAGATTGCCATAGGCGCCATATCCGGAGGTTACGGCGTATTCACCGACAAAAACTTTCGGACCGGAACGGCTGTAATTGTCATACATCGTGGCGTAGGAAATAAAGGTGCCGGGGTTTTCATAGTAGTGCTGGTCTTCGATTTCCACCGGGGTGGCTGTGGGTATGCCACCCCAATCGGGCACGATCAAATGCATGGAAGGGTAGCTTGACTTAATCGCATTGTAAAACAGGGCGTACCGATCATCGTAATAGGACCCGCCGTTTTCGTTGCCGATTTCCATGTATTGCAAATTGTACGGAGCGGGATGGCCATTGGCGGCGCGGAGGGCGCCCCAGGTTGTATTGGTGGCGCCATTGGCATATTGGATCAAGTCCAACGCGTCCTGCACCCACGGTCCCATTTGGTCCAGGGGCACGGTGTTGTTCGTATTCCCGTTGGAGCCGAGGGCCAGGCCGGCATTGATCGCGTAGAGGGGCGTCATGCCCATATCCTGGCATTGCTGGAACATCTCATCCACGCCGTACCCGTCATCGGTCCAGTAGCCCCACGCATCGTTCATGTGCCCGGGACGCTGTGAAATTGGGCCGATGGTTTTCTTCCAGCGGACAGAGTTGGTGACATTGTCGCCTTCGATAAAATTTCCGCCGGGACAACGGAGAAAGGAAGGATGCAATGCCTGGAGCATGTTCGCCAAGTCCGGCCGGAGACCATTGGCGCGATTGTCGAAAGTTGCGGCGGGAATTAGCGATACCAAATCCAGCCAGACGGCGGCCGGGCGCGAAATGACCAGGACCAATTGGGCGTTGGTGTCAGTTGTGTTCGGAACCAGGGACGCGGAAAAGTTTTGCCAGGCACCCGTCAGACCGCCGAAAGATGCCTGGGCATAGACTGTGGTTCCCGCGGCGTTTTCGAGTTGGGCGACGATAGGCCCCGTGAAACCCGCGGAAGCCATGGCATAAAAATTCAGATTGTAGGCCGCACCTGCCGTGAGATTCATGCCCCAATAGCCCGCGTTGGCGGCGCCCACGCTTCCCGTGCCCCCGGTCATCGTGAGCTTGAGCGAATTGGGAATGTTTGTGTTTAACGGTTGAGTGGGGTCCACGGTCATCGTCCCAGTGGCCGAGCCTTGCCTTACTTGCGTCCAGTAATACGGATTACTTGCCGAGTACATGGCGCGGTTACGCACCATTTCGGCGTAAAGGCCGCCTTCGCCCGCGAAATTGATCTCCTCGAAGAAGATGCCAAACAGATTTGAACTAACTACCGCGCCCGGCTGATTCACCTGGATGGAGACATTGGCGGCGGACTGAGTGTGTCCGTTTATGGTTACAAACAACCCCGCGGCGACGACGATGCGGCAAATATTTTTCATTGGCAGATGGAATCAGGGATAAATCAGTTCGAAAAAGACGCTTTGACCGGCGCCAGATGGAATCCAGACCTGGTTTGTTGTAGCCGCGTTGGGAACAGGAATCCAGGCCGGGCTCGACAGGCTATTGGTATCCATGAGCAAGCGCCAGCCGGTGTGATCGCCCGGCCAACTGATTTCAAAACCGGTTCGTCCCCTGTTATAAACAGTCTGAATGCCCATCGTGACTGGCGCCGTTGAGGCCGGATATGCCGTGGCCTGCGCGGAATAAGCCGATTCCGCGCCAAGGATATTCAATGTGGTTACAACGTAATAATACGCCTCGCCGTTCTGCAAGGTATTGTCGGTGTAATTAGTGCCGACAATATAACCGGCTATAAGCGTGTAAGGGCCGCCGGGATTTGTGCCACGATAGACGTTATAAAATGAGCCATTGCCGGACCAGGCCAACGTCGCCGATTGATTGGAGTAGGAAACGGTGACGGAAGGCGGCACGGGAGTAATAATCGCGACGGGTTGATAAGGTTTGATGAGGCGCCACTCGGTGGCCGTGCCGGGGGCCGGATCGTTTATCATGCCAAATGAAATGGCGGGGGGGCTGCCGGTCGCTTCAATGCTTTGCGAGGCGGAGAGATTGTCCATGTAATAATAACCCAGGTTGTTGGGGCCGCTCATCCACCATTGGCAGGTCGAATTGCTTGTACCCGGCGGCGCGAGGGCGGGCCTGCCGCCGCTATTGCAGAGCCGGCGGCCGTCGTTAAGCGAGACGATAAAATATTGATTTGCGGTGGGCGCGGGTATCAGCGCCCATTGAGCCGAGGCATTGCGCACATAGATGTCCTGCGGCACGGGAACGGACGAGGTGTTCGTTGTGGTCAATCGGAAGCTGGCGCCGAGATTGTGGATCAAATATGGGGTGTTCGTTTGCAAATAGGTGACGCCGTCCCAGGTCGCATAAAGCTCGCCGTAGGGAGAAAGCGTCTGGCCGTCGGACATAAACACACTTCCGGTGAAGCCATTATCCACCCAGGGACTGTCCGGGTTTGTATTGCTAAATGGAAAAACGGAATAGCGCGAAATATAGTTAAGGCTTTCCGCCTCCCACATAAACTCAGCGAGGAAGTTGTAGTCGTCATCTTCCGACCAGCACTGGCAGTCGTTCCAGTCCACGGGCGAAAATTCTGTGACCCAAACTGGAAGACCGTGCGCGGCATATTCCGATTGAATGTCATTGATGAAAGACGAGGTGGTTGGCGGCACGTACAAATGACAGGCGGCATAATCCACCCGATAGCCATCGGCGGCGATGAGGCTGTAGAAGGTGGACTCCCAGGAGTCCTCCTCGTCTTGCATCGCGGGCGCGACCAAAGGAATATTCAACGCCATCAGCGAAGGCCAGTTGGCAATCGCCTGGCTTGTCGTAGGAGCGGTTGATGAATAGCCTGGGTTATCGGGTTCGTTATAGCCCAGCAGATACGCGGGCAAGGGCCGTGCGAGCCAGCCCGGGTCGCGAGCCTGGAGGTCGCTGATGGGCTCCCAATATTCCGTATCCACCATGGGAACAAAATCGAAATTGGACGGTTCAGCGGCGGACACGTGGTCATCGTAGTTATAGGCCCAGGCCGTCTGAAATTCTCCCTGATATGGCGGGCCTTCATAGCCGGCGGTTCCCTTTTTGGGCCAGTGGGTTTGATAAAAAAAGCCCCACAGCTGGGCGAGGTTTGTGCTGGCCGCGGCGAGCGTGATATTGGGCGGGTTCCCGTCGTCTGTTTGCATGGCGTAGCTGCCGTCCGCGTTGATGATGCGATAAAGCCCGTTGCCGACACTCACGAAATACCACTGCTGCGAGCTTTGCCCCGAGTAATTGACCGTCGCCACACCCGAGCCAATCGGGGCGCCGGAGCTTGCCGCGCCAATACATTGCCAAGCCGAATGCTGAAGAATGCGGAAGGAGCTGTTTTGATAGTTATAAAGCAGCGCAAATTGCTGGTCCAGGCCGCCGTTGGTATAGGTTGCCTGGCTTGCGCCATCGGCACTGACGGTAAGCACCTTTCCATTTCCGGCATTGGTGATTGCCCAAAAGCCGTCACCGAACGTGTCGAAGACAAACGCATTTGTGGGAAAGGTCACCGTGAGCAATTCTCGCGCAACATGGCCGCCGTATTGAACGGTCGCATAAGCTTGTCCAGGTCCGATCGGATTGATAATGCCGGAGGCATTGACGGTAAAGACACTGGTGTTGCCGGAGGTCACGGACGGCTGGCCGTAACCGAACAGGGGAACGTTTGTTACATTCTGGAAATTGCCAACGGCGTTGAGCTGGACCGGCGAGTTCACGACGGCATTGGCGGGTCCCAAAATGGCGATGGAGACCAAAGAGCCGGTATTGGTAACAATCTGTGAGGGTCCCGCGCCGGCGTCTATGGCGATTTGGCCGTTCGTGAGCGCGCCGTTGAAAATCCGGGACTCACTAACAGCTCCCCGCAAGTAGGGATCCGCGTTATACAAGGAACGTCCGATGTAACTGTGCTGGTCATTGACGACAGACATCGGGTCGGTAACGGCATTGTTGCTGGCAACCAAAATGCCATTGATATACAGGCCGATGAAATTGCCGGGCGGGTTAAAAACGGTTGCCACCATCACGTTGGTTTGATTGTCGAGTGCGCCGGCGATTCCCGCCTCCATTTCCGCAGTGTAGCCGGGATCGGCTCCGGAAATGGCGGCGCGGGTCAGAAACGGGCCGCCGCCGTGCGGAGTACAAAAAATATAATCCTCGCCGTTGCCACTGCTGTCGGTATTGCCAAAACTGAAAATGTAGCAGTTGTTTGCCAAGGCCCCGAAACTGGTCCAACTCTCGATGGTTACGGCACTGAGGCCGCTGACAATTCCCGCCGGCAACATTACATAGCCATTTGTTCCATTGAGCACCAGCGCGCGGCCGTTAAAGGTGGCGCCGCCTTCGACGGCGCCGTTGGCTGTGCCGACCTCGTCATTGGCATTGCTGATAAAGCTGTAACGATGAATCAAGGTTTGGCTGAAGGCGGGAAATTGCATCGCGATACCTGACGCGATTATAGCCAATAAATAGAGGAATTTTCCGCGGCCAACGTTCATATCACTGTATTCGAGACTGCTTTTGTCATACGAAATAGGCGGCAGCATTGCTGCTGCCGCCCCCCACTAACTCGTTTGTTTGCTTTTCCCCGTTTAATTGTTGGTTGTGCTCAGGATGTAGAACTGCTGTTTCGATCCCGGATGAACGGCGCCGGACAAATTGGTGCCAAAGGTGCCGCTGCCGCCTAATGTATTAGTCCAAACGGGCATCCACTGGCTGATAGGAGTCAGCAGGTTGGTGCTGGTGAGCAGGTAAACCGTGCCGGCGCCCGAGTTGGTGGCCGAGAAGGCCAGGCTTGAGCCGGAAATCTGCGGCGATGACGTGAACTTGAGGTTCGATATCGAAGCCGAGGCTGTCACGACGCTCAGGACGCCGGTGCTCGGATTGAAGCTGTAAGCGAGGCCAGGACCGGGTGAACCGCTGACAGCCGCGAAATTGCCGAAGGAGCCCCCGGTGGAGAACACCTGGAAAGTGCTTCCGGCCTGGAGCGCGCCGCCGAGGTTCTCAACCTGGAGGGTGCCGCCGTATGTCAAATTGCCGAAACAATAGATTTGGTCATTGGCGCTTTGCGACGGATTCAATTTGACCACCGTTGTGCCTCCCGATTGCAGGGCGAGGTCGTTGTTGAATGCCAACGTTCCAATGGCAGCGGCGGTCCCGGCCATGACTGTGCCATTATTTGTGACGGTACCGTTGACCGTTCCAATACCCATGAGCGTTTGAGCCGCGCCCAGGGCGAAGTCGGCCGGCACGTTAAAGGTGGCGCTGGCGGAGGCCACGTTGATATTGGTCGAAGCGGCGATGGAGCCGTTACCGGACAAGGACAATGTGCCACTGTTAATCACCGTAGCGCCGACGTAGGTGTTGGTGCCGGTGAGGGTCAGCGCGCCGCTGCCGGTTAAGGTCAAACCGCCGCTGACATCAGCCGTTGGCACCGCGCCGGTAATGGTCGCGGGTGTGATTGCGCCGCCGCCGCTGACGATGAACACCGGCGTGGCGGTGTAATTAACGCCCGGACAGGTAATGAGAATATTGGTGACCGTGCCGCTGGCGGGGTTAATTTGAGCAATCGCTGTAGCGCCGGTCCCGGTGGTGTCATCCGCGCCGTTGGTGATGGTAATGATCGGAGGCGCGATATAGCCGGCCCCCGGCGTGAAGGAAGCAACGCCGTGAACGCCTTTCCCTGAGGGAGCCACGAGCGCTTGCGCCACGGTAATGCCATAACCGTTATTA
>JBOHXA010000591.1:0-15358 GCA_050737335.1 Limisphaerales bacterium
GGCTAGGGCTTCCTCCTTTTCAGCCAACGCCTCCAGCTCTGCCGCCAACGCTCTGATGGTTTCGTATTCATCCGCACCGCGAAACTCGTCGCCGGACCATTGCTCGGTGAGCATCAAAAGATTGGCAACCTCGCCGCAGAGTTCATCTTGGCGTTTCTGTTGCCTGAGAAACAAGGCGATGGCTGCATCGAAATCGTTTGGAATACCATCGGCGACACGCGGCTTAGTTGGGAATTCCGGGAAGACACACTGGCCGAAACGCCCCATAACTTCGTTGAACTGGTTTTCCTCGTTGATAATGCTAGTGTCAGACTTTAGTTTCGCTTCTTTGGCATCTTCCAACTGCGAAACGAGTTTGCCAATCCTTTCATTTGCGGCGGCAATACTGGCTTCAATTTTCTTCAACCCGGAAACATTCTGGCAATTGAATGTCTGCCTCCAATTGTACCCGGAATTGACTGACGCGATCTTTGACAAATTGCGGGACAAGCGCTGGGGATTGTCGGCGGACTACGCCAACATGCTGACGGGGTTGTGTTCTTCCGAAGCGCTTGATCGCCTGACTCTTGATTCGCGCAAGCTGGCCAATCGCGGCCGGTTTGAACTGAACTCCGACATCCTGGATGACGTGCCGTCGGCGGTGGGCAGCCTGCCCATGGTGCTGGCTCACTCGGGAATTAAATACTTCATTGAGGGCGCGAACAACGACCGCGCGCCCTATGCGGGCCAAGTGCCCAATCCGTTTTATTGGGAAGGCCCGGATGGTTCCCGGGTATTGGCTGAAATCACGACAAGGCCCGGCTACGGCGGAGCGAACGCGTTGCTGCCGTCGGTAGCGCGGGCAATGGCGCGATTGCCGCAATGGCTCAGGCGTTTCGAGACGAATGATTATCCCTACGACGCCGTTCTGATTAACGGCGCCTATCCCGACAATCACGAAGTCCTGGATTGGCTGCCCAAAGTGGTGAATGAATGGAACTCGCAATGGGCGTATCCAAAGATGATCTTCGCGCAGCCGGAGGATTTTTATGGTTATATCCTGAAGCATTTTTCAGACAGGATTCCCGTGCTCAAGACGGATTTTGGAGATTGGTGGGCGGACGGGGCGGGATCCGCGGCGCATGAGACCGCGCTATCACGGCGCGCCGAAGAACGGGCGGTGACGGCGGAAATGCTGCACTCGTTGGCGAGCATCATGACCGCGAGAGAGTATCCGGAAACGAATTTCGACGGCCTTTGGCAAAATATTCTTCTGTTTAATGAGCATACCTGGGGCGCGGCGGGCAGCATTGGGGACCCCTACGCCGCGGAAACGGTCGGTCAATGGAAGGTCAAGGCCGGGTATGCGGTGGATGCAGATGCGCAATCGCGGGCCTTGCTGAAATCGGGCATGAGCGAACTGGCCGATATGGTTCCGGCGTCAGATTTGGTGGTATTCAATTCGCTGGCATGGCCGCGAAACGCGGTTGTTAAAAGCAAGATGCGGGGCGCGGTTCAGGATATGCGGACTCAGCGGGTGTACCCGTGCCAAGCCTTGCCCGAGGGCGGAAGCTGTTTCATTGCCGATGACCTGCCGGCAATTGGTTATCGCACATACAAACAAGCCGTTCTCACAGATACACCAACGGATGCCGTGCAAATTTCCGGGAACACAATAGAAAATGAATACTACCGTGTGACGCTCAATCCGGCGGCCGGCGGCATCTCCTCCATCTACGACAAGCAGCTTGGGCGTGAGTTGGTGGACCCGGATGCGAAATATTGCCTTGGTGAACTGATTTATGTGACAGGAGGCGAAGGCACTTACGCAATTCATTCCGATTTGGCCAATCTGCCGCCGCCCCGATTCAGCTACCATCCAGAAATCGGCGTAAAAATTGATGCCATTAATGGCCCGGTCTTTGGCGAATTGGACAGCCACGCAACGGCGGAAAATTTTCCGGGCATTACGATGCGCGTGCGGCTTTATCGTGGAATAAAACAATTGGATTTGATCTTTGAACTGGACAAGAAGGAAACTCTTCACAAGGAAGGCGTCTATCTGGCGTTTCCGTTTGCGCTTCGCGCGCGGAAAGGCGGTCTTTGGCTCGATTATCCGGATGAAATCACCGAACCGCTCAAGGACCAACACCCCTCCGCCTGCCGGGATTGGTACTCGGTCCAGCGCTGGATGGCAATCTCCGACGGCGATGACACGGTGGAATTGTCATCACTGGACGCGCCTTTGTTCACCATCGGCGAAATGACCGCATGCACATGGCCGCGTGAACTGATCTTTCAACGCGGGCACGTCTTCGGGTACATCATGAACAATTACTGGCACACCAATTACAAAGCGGAACAGGGCGGGCGCTTTGTCTTCCGTTACTCGATTACTTCGGACGCGGGCGGCTTTTCAAAGCGTGACGCCGTGATGCGCGGCTGGAATATGTATTGCCCGGCTGTGGCGGCGCGTGGCGGGAGCGGGCATAAGCCTGTGTTTTTTCCGGCGTCGGATTCTTTTGTGAAAATCAAGCCGGCGGGGCTGCCGCTGACTACGATCAAGGGCGCTGAAGACCGGAACGGTTTTATTTTCCGATGCTGCGATTATTCGGGCGAAGGCGGCACCCTCCGGCTCACGCTGCCCCGCGCCGCGCGCGAGGCCATAAAATGTAATCTCGTGGAAACCGACGAAGGCAAAGCGAGAAAACATGGCCGCCGGGTTTCCCTCCCGCTCACACCATTTGCGCCGGCTTCGGTGAGAGTGATCTTTCCCTGATTAATCAGGTGGGAGTCACGAGTCGGGTGCGCAGTCGGCATCCTCAGACACGACGGTCGGGTGGATTGGCCCGGGCACGGACCTTCTCCACTTTAAGACGGCTTCTTGCAGGCGTTTCGTAATCCGGGGATATTTTTCAGCGATATTTGTGGTTTCGTCCTGGTCCTGATCGAGATTATAGAGCTGCACGTCCGTGCCATCCGCATTCACGAGCAGCTTCCATTTGCCGTCCCGAATGGCCAGGTTGGGGCTGCGTTGGAGTGGCGTTTCTTTTGGATAGCCAAAGGCCGGAGTCTCGTTGCGGCCATATTCCCAAAAAATCGCTTTTTTGCGCCGAACATAATGTCCGAAAAATGCGCGGCTCATATCTTCGCCATCCAATTTTTGGTCCTTGGGCAATTCGGCGCGCCCGAGGCGGCAAAACATCGGCAGCATATCCACGCCGCAAATGACTGTTTTGGTGTCCACGCGTCCGGCTGGGACGTGACCGGGCCAGCGGACGATTAATGGCTCGCGGGTGCCGCCTTCATACAAACTGTCCTTGGCGCCGCGCAAACCGGCCGTGCGCGTATTGTCAAACGTGGGCAACGGTCCGTTGTCGCTGGCGAAAACAACAATCGTATTGGAATCCAGCCCCAGTCGTTTCAAACCGGCGAAGAGGCGGCCCACCTGGATGTCGTATTCAGCAAGCACCTGCTTGAAATTGGTCATGCTCCGGTAAGAGCGCCGCCGTCGCCGCGCCATATCGCCTTTGGTGGGGACCCACGGCGTGTGGACGTCGTCGGGCCATAGATCCACGAAGCAGGGTTGGCCGCGATGACGATCCAGAAAGCTCAAGGTTTTGTTCACGAAATAAGCCGTGCGTTCGTAACGTTTGACTTTGTCGAACGGCGACCAAATCCAATTTGTCGCGGTGATTTCAGGGTCCGGCTGCGGACTTTCCCATGTGCCGTTGTGCTCGTCGAAGCCGTAGGCGGCGAATAGCGGCGCATTCGTCACATCTCGTCCGCCGCCCATATGCCATTTGCCGAAATGACCGGTGACATAGCCCGCGGCCTTGAGCTGCCTGGCGTAGGAAGGCGCTTTCGGGTCCAAAAAATCGGCCTGTTCGCTTTCGCGATTTCCTTTGCGCGTTTGGAGATAGTTTGTAATGCGCCAGCGCGCCGGAAACATGCCGGTCAAAAAACCCACGCGCGACGGCGAACACACGGGCGAGGCAACATAGAATTGCGTGAAACGCGTTCCTTCCCTGGCCATCTCGTCAATGTTTGGAGTGGGCACGAAATGACCGCCGTAACAGCCTGGATCGCCGTAGCCCATGTCATCGGTGAGGAGAAAAATGATGTTTGGCCGTGATGCGCCAAATGCGGCATTCATTCGGCAGAGGATGAAGGCCAAAACCAGAAAAAAGGCGGAACGACGCGCTCTCTTAAAGAAGCGCCGGATTATTCGAATGTATTTTCTGTCGGAGTCCGGGACTCCGGATGGAAGCGCATTTTTTTTCATTGCAACTCTTTCGTGAACGATATTCGTTTCAGTTTTGGGCAGGGACGCCGCGCCGCGTTTAGCGGCGCAATCCTTCGTCAATGGACGTCCATTGCTAAATGGACCGCCGTCCCGCAATTACGGGGGCGGTGACGGCGGCCCGACGAAATGGAATTCCTGCCATACAGTATCATGCCGGTATTGCTGTTCCTTTTTACACTTTTTTCTAAAATGCACAAGCATATGCGGTTGGTATTTGTGGCCTTTCTTGTCGGTTTTTGTTTTGCCGTTCAGTCAGTCCGGGCGCAGAACCCTGCTGATGTCACAAAAATCAATCCGGCCAATGTCCTGGTGGAGGATTTTCAGGGATGGGGTGTTTCCCTCTGCTGGTGGGCCAATGTCGCGGGCGGATATACCAATCGTGATGAATATGCCGATCTGATTTTCAAGAGGCTCGGATTAAACATCGTCCGCTACAATATCGGTGGCGGCGAAAACCCGGGCGGTCCCGGCACGATGCAATTCAGGGCCATAATGCCGGGATTCGAGCCGAAACCCGGGGGTTGGGACTGGGACGCCGATCGCAACCAGCGTTGGATGCTCAAAGCGGCGCTGAAACGGGGTGTCAATCGTGTGGAAGCTTTTGCCAATTCTCCGCCGTATTGGATGACCGTGAGCGGAAGCGTCACTGGAGCAGTGGCCGGCACAAACAATCTTAAAGTGAGTTGCGAGGATGCTTTTGCCATTTATCTGGCCGAGGTGATCAAACATCTTAGCCGCCTGGACGGGGTGAAGTTTGATTCCATCACACCGCTCAACGAACCGTCCAGCAGTTGGTGGGTGTATGGCGGGCATCAGGAAGGATGCCATATGGACGCGGTACAACAGGAGCGGGTGATCAATCTGCTGGCGAAGGAACTGAAACGGCGCGGCCTGCGCCTTGTCATTGACGCTCCGGAAGAGAATGACGAACAATCGGGAATTGATTCTCTGCAAACTTATTCCAAGAATTGCTTAAGTAAAATAGGCCAGATTTCGACACATTCCTACAAGGCAGACAATCCTGAAGGATTGTCGGCCCTGGCGGCGTCGCTTCACAAACCGTTGCGACAAACTGAGTACGGCGACGGCGATGAGACCGGCATGAAATTGGCCCGACGAATCCGCGACGATCTGGCGCAGTTGCGGCCGGTGTCATGGTGTTATTGGCAGGGAGCGGACTATGCCGGATGGGGTTTGCTGGGCAACCGTCTGAGGGGAAATGGCAGAACGAGATTTCGCATGACGAAAAAATTTTATGTGTTTGAACAATTCACGCGGTTTCTCAGGCCGGGTTGCCAAATCATTGATTGCGGCGACACGAATTCGGTCGCTGGTTATAATCGTGTCTCGAAAACGTTGGCCATTGTGACCATCAACGATGGCACGAATGATTTTAATGAGACATTTGACCTCAACAGTTTTGCCGCGACGTCAAAAACGGCGGAGTGCTATCGGACTTTGGACGCCGGAAATTTTCAGAACCCGCAGCCCTTGCCTGTCCTGGGAGGTCGTTTTAGCCTGCTCGTGCCGGTGGATTCAGTGACGACGTGTGTGGTGAAAGCCGTTAGATAGCGATGGCCATGCCCGCCTGGATGCATCATGCACCCATAATTGCCACTCTCGCCGCCGACGGCATATCGCCTCATCAGACGCTTGCAGCCGTCGGGCAACGTTACGCTTCGCTACCTGGGATTGACGAACGGATTCATATGGCGGCAAACCTTTAAAAAATGTGTCCCGGTCGGCACGGAAAAACGGGCACGGTCAGAATACGCCCGTCTTCGGACCCATCGCTTCAACGATTTAACACTTCAATGTTTCAACGTCTTCTGTTAAATTCAGGTATGGCCATTGAAATGTCAACCGACCCCATCGCCCAGCACGCGATGCCGCGCGCGTTCCACGCCATGGCCAAGCCGGTCAGTTCGACGTGCAATCTCGATTGCACATATTGCTATTATTTGAGCAAGGAAACGCTCCAGGGCGGCCCGGCGACTGGACGCATGTCCGATGAAATGTTGGAACTGTTCATTCGGCAATACATCGCCGGTGTGACGGGTCCGGAAGTGGTTTTTTCGTGGCAGGGCGGCGAACCGACGCTGCTGGGCCTGGAATTTTTTCGAAAGGTCGTAGCCTTCGAGGAAAAGCACGCAAAGCCGGGGCAAAAAATCCAAAATGATCTGCAGACAAATGGAACATTGCTAAACGACGAATGGTGCGGATTTTTGAAGGACCATCGCTTTCTGGTGGGCTTGAGCATTGATGGCCCGCGCGAGATTCATGATTATTATCGCGTGACGAAGGGAGGGAAACCGACGTTCGACAAAGTCTTTGCCGCAGCCAAACTTCTCCAGCGACACGACGTGCCCTTTAACACACTCACTTGCGTCCACCGGTTCAATGGCAAAAAACCATTGGATGTGTACCGGTTTTTGCGGCAGGAACTCGGTTCCACGTATATTCAATTCATTCCGATTGTCGAATTTAAGGATTTCAAGACAGTCGCGCCGCAACGTTGGGACCCGGCCAGGCTGCCCAAAGACGGCGAACCGGAAGCGCGGCCGGGAAACGCCAATTCCATCGTCACCGATTGGTCTGTGGACCCGGATGATTGGGGTTATTTCCTGTGCCGAGTCTTTGACCGCTGGCTGGACCGCGATTTAGGCAAGGTCATGGTGAATCATTTTGAAACGATCGTCGCGCAGCACATGGGAATGCCCTCGCAAATGTGCGTCTATAGCCAAAAGTGCGGACGGGCCGTGGCCGTTGAAAATGATGGCGGGGTTTATTCCTGCGACCATTACGTTTATCCCGAATACCAGATCGGGAATTTAAAAAATGGCCATCTTGGCGATATGGTTTATTCCGGGCGTCAATTTCAATTTGGTTCAGCCAAAAGCGATACGCTTCCGCGCTATTGCCGGGAATGCGCCTATCTGACGGATTGCTGGGGGGAATGCCCTAAAAACCGGATCATCCGGACGCCGGATGGCGAGCCGGGATTGAATTATCTCTGCCGCGGTTTTAAAAAATTCTTTGCGCATGCGGTTCCAGAGATTGAACGGATTGTGAAGGGACTAAATGAACATCCGGCGAAGGCAAAACCGCGGATGTGATTTTTTGGCGAATTTCCATTGTCCCAATTGTTCGCGGCCATTACGGATAAAAATCCCACTGTTGGATTTGCGGTTTTGCCTCGCCCGCTTCTTCCATCCGGGCAAGCAGACGTTCACGGAGGTCTTTGGTGATTTGGCGCATGGAACGGCCGCCGCCGAAATGAAGGAGCCGGGGAGGGTCCGCGCGGCCCGCGAGATTGACCAGTTGCGCCGGGTCTGTGGCGTGGTTGTAAAGCTGATAGTCGCGGTAATTCATGCTGCTTCCGGTCTTGTGCGGGTTCGCATCGGGCGCCAGGGCGACGTACGTCCAATCCGGCGTGCGTATGGCCCGGGCGATTTCTGACTCGCTGGTTTGGACAAAAATCTCGTTTCGCCAACTGGCGCGCGCGGTGGGATCGTTGATGAGCGGCAAAAAAGTGCGCCCCTGCATGACCGACGGAACTGGCAGACCCAGAAGATCAATGACCGTGGGCGCGACGTCCACCAGTCCGACCAATTCGGAAACTTTGCGGCCGTTGTTAAAGCCCGGACCCTGGATGACCAGCGGAATGTGAGTGGAGCTATCGTGCGGACTGCGTTTGTATTCGCGATTACGCGTGCGGAAATGGCAGCCATGGTCGCTCAAAAAAATTACAATGGTGTTGTCCTCCAAATTTTGCTCGCGCAAGGTCTGAAATATTCTGCCCATGGATTCGTCTATGCTTTTGCAGTCGCCGTAATAATTGGCCAATTGAAATGGCCAATCGCCGGGGAAGGGACGCAGATCCGCGGGGGCGAATGGGTTGCGGAACTTCTCCGCATAACCTTTGGGCGGAGCGAATCCGTTCAAATCGTTTTGTTGGTGCGGCTCGAGCTGCGAAAGCACCAGGAAGAACGGTTTGTCCCGCTTTTGCCGCAGGAAATTCACAGCCAGATCGGTCAAATAATCCACCCGATAAATTCCTTCGTATTTCAGGGGGGTTCCGTCGCTGTCCCAGAGGGTGCCGTGATACGGATGCGACGTCAGTTCCAGAACGTTGGACGCCTGCCAGAGGTCGCGAAAGCCGCCTCGTTTTTCCGGGGGCACATAGCCGAGGTCGCGCCGGCTGTTGATTTCCATCAAGTGCCACTTGCCAATGTAATTGGTGGAGTAACCGGCGCTGGAAAGGACCGTGGCCAGCGTGACGGCGTCCGAACGCAGCCCGATGCGCGGGCCGGTCAATTTCCAGATACCGGTCGTTGTCGCATATTGGCCGGTAAAGAGACAAGACCGCGCCGGCGAACACAACGGTTGATTGGTAAAGGCGTTTTCAAACGTAGTTCCCCGGCGAACCATCGCGTCGAGGTTCGGTGTGAAATTGGTCGGGTTTTGCCCATGGGCATGGACAAAGTCCCAGCGATATTGATCGGAAATGACCAGCAGAATGTTTGGCCGGCTCGTTCTCGGGTCCGGCGCTTTGGCTTCGGCGGCAGGCGCGATGGCGCCAATCAGCGGAGAGGCTGCCGCCGCCAGGACGGATTGCTTTAAAAACGTTCGCCGTGTGGATTGTCCCTGGGTGTTATCTGATGCGGTCATGGTATTCCTTAATGTTTTAAAAGTCGCTCAAAGGCTGCCAATGTTTCGGGACTGACGTGATGTTCGATGCCTTCGGCGTCGGATTGCGCCGTGTTTTCTGAAATGCCCAGCGAGCGCAAAAACGCCACCACTGTCTCATGCCGTTTCTTCGATTCCTCGGCGAGATTTTGTCCGGCTTCTGTCAAAAAGATGGCGCGGTAAGGCTTGGAGTGGACGTAGCCGGCCTGCTGCAAACGTCTGAGCGTGCGGTTCACGGTCACGTGGCTCACTCCCAGTCGCCGGGCCAGATCGGTCAGGCGGGCCTCGCCCACCGAAGCGGATAAATCCGCGATGGCTTCCACATAATCCTGCGCCACTTCCAGCGCGCGGTCCAAACGGGACCGTCGAAGGGTCTCCGCCTGCCGTGCGGAAGGACGCACGGCAGACCGGGGCGCAATCACGTTGCGGGCGGATCGTGGCATCAACTAAAGCTATTGAATTTGCGTTGTTTGGTCGAGGCCAATTTATGCAAGAGGCGCTGAAACTTTGAATTGAAACCTTGAACCGATGCAACGATTTAAGCCTTCGCCCCCTCCGCTGACGCTACGCTGGACGAGGATAAGTCCGCTCCCGCCTCGATGCTCCCGGAACGCAATTCGAGAGATTTAATGGTTAAAACTGCAACCATTACGGTCAGCGCAAGCAATTTGCTTTGCAATGAACGGTCATTGCGTTAATCCTGTTTCCACACGATGTCAACTCATCCAAAAGGGGAACGTGTGTTTCGGGGCATTGGCGTTTCGGCTGGTGTCTGCCGGGGAAAAGTTCTCGTGTTGCATCGAGCGCGTCGCGTGATCGCGCGCCGTGATATTGCCGCCGAATCCGTCGTCGCCGAGGTAACCCGGTTTGAAAAAGCGCTGGCGCAGACGCGCCGCCAGATTTTGGACGTGCAGCGCCAGGTGATCGAAAAAATGGGCGCAAAGGAAGGGGACATTTTTGAAGCGCATTTGCTCATGATAGAAGATCGAATGCTGGTGGATGAGGTGGTTCGCATGATCCGCGAGCAAAAGGTCGGAGCCGAGCAGGCTTTCCATGAAATTTCTGACCGCTATGTTGCCGCGCTCGCGGCAATCGAAGATGAATACCTCCGGGAGCGGGCGGGGGACATGCGCGATTTGACGGTCCGTATCCTGGACAATTTGCTCGACGACCGACACGAATTTGATCCGCGGCGCTTGAATGAGCCGTGCATCCTAGTCAGCCACGATTTAAGCCCCTCCATGGCGGCGCAATTGGACAAGAAATATGTCCTTGGCTTTGCAACGGACATCGGCGGGCAAACCTCTCATACGGCGATCATGGCGCGTTCCCTGGGCATTCCGGCGGTCGTGGGTTTGCAGGGCATCAGCAATGAACTGGAAAGCGGCGATTATGTCCTGCTGGACGGCTACAACGGAAATGTCATCGTCAATCCCACCGATCAGTCCCTTTTTGAATACGGCCAGTTGGCCAAAATCAAAGCCTCTCTCGAGGAAAAGTTGCGGGAAATCAAGATGCAGCCTGCGATTACACTCGATGGCAAAAGCATTCCGCTATCGGCAAACATCGAGAGCCAGAACGACGTTGAAGCCGTTCTGGCCAGTGGCGCGGAAGGTGTGGGCCTGTTTCGAACCGAATTTCTCTTCATTAACCGCGCCACCCTGCCCTCTGAAGAAGAACAGTTGGCCGTCTATCGCCAGGTCGCCACCGCGCTCAAACCGCAAACGGTCATCATTCGCACCCTCGACCTGGGGGGCGACAAATTTGCCTCGCACTTGCAGTTGGCCAGGGAACTCAATCCATTCCTGGGGTGGCGCGCCATTCGGTTTTGCCTGGCGCAGCCGGACATGTTTCGAGCGCAACTCCGCGCCATTTTGCGCGCCAGCGCCGAAGGCAACGTCAAGATGATGTACCCGATGATCTCAGGCCTGGACGAATTGAAGCAGGCCAACGCCCTTCTCGAAAAATGCAAGGAAGAGTTGCGCGCCGGGCAGGTTCCGTTCGACGATAAAATGGAAGTCGGCGCCATGATTGAAATTCCGTCCGCGGCGCTGGTTGCCGACACGCTTGCCTCGCGCGCGGGATTTTTCAGCGTGGGCAGCAACGATTTAATCCAGTACACCCTCGCCGCCGACCGAACCAACGACAAAGTATCACATTTGTATGAGCCGACCCATCCGGCCATCATCCGCCTAATCAAAGCCACGGTGGATGCGGCGCATAAGCACGGGATTTGGGCGGGAGTGTGCGGCGAGATCGCGGGCGATCCCGTCCTGGCCCCGCTTTTAATCGGATTAGGCGTGGATAAATTAAGCGCCACCCCGACGCTCATTGGCCCCGTGAAATATATCCTCCGCCGCCTGAAATTATCCGAAGCCAGGACCCTGGCCGAGTTTGCCTGCCAATCCGAGTCGGCGACGGAGATTCTGGCCCGGTGCCAGCAATTGGCGAGAGAAACGGCGCCGAGCCTGTTCGAAAAAACTTGAGGCGGATTTCAATAGTAAATTCCCGCCCTTGAATTTTCGCCCATCCTGTTGTATTAGAACCGCTGTCAATGGAGACCAATCTCAATTAAAACATGAAAGTCATCATTCTGGCCGCGGGATACGCCACCCGTCTTTATCCACTCACGCTCACGCAACCCAAGCCCCTGCTGCTGGTCGCCGGCAAGCCGATGATCGAATATGTGCTGGACAATCTTGCTCCCATCGGCGGCATAGACCGGGTCTATGTTGTTACCAACGCCAAATTCTCGAGACATTTTCAAAGATGGTCGGAGCAGTATCGCGCCGCGGGTTCCAACCTTAATTTTACCATTGTCAATGACGCTTCGACCGATGACTCAAACAAATTGGGCGCCATCGGCGACATTCACTTCGTCATAGAAAGGGAAAAGGTGGACGACGACGTGATTATCGTGGCGGGTGACAATCTATTCAGCGATAAACTGGCGGACTTTGGAGAATTCAGCCGCCGTAAAAATGCGCCGGTCCTGGCGGTTTACGACGTTGGGAATCTTGAAGAAATAAAAAAATATAATTCCATAACCGTGGACGCGCGAGGTCAAATCACATTTTTTGAAGAAAAACCCAAAAGCCCCGCCAGCACGCTCACCGGAATCGCCCTTTATTTTTATCCGCGTTCGGCCATCCCTTTAATCCGCCAGTACATTGCCGAGGGCAACAATCCGGACCAGCCAGGACGGCTGGTGCAATGGCTTTACCCGCGCACGCCCGTTTATACCTGGCGTGTTCCCGGCCTTTGGTATGACATCGGCTCTAAGGAAACGCTGGAAGAAGCCAATAAAATCTTTGCCAAATTCAATAAGTGATTTATTGAAACCGTGAAGCGGTTCACCGCGCGGCCGGTTTTTTGCGCGCTGAATTGATCCGCCGGCATAGCGGCGCGGCGAATTGTCGCTTTACCTGAAGAAACCCCAGGATAGTCAAAGCCTTCGTCAACGGTTATTTAACCAAGCGGAGCCTTCAATCGCCTCACATTGTCATAATCCTGGACACGCCGCCGCCCAGCGGGGTTGATTTGCCTTGAAATGGGCGAAAATTGGGGCTTTTCCACATTTGCGAATGGCATAGACGTTGCTCGATTGGCCTATACAGGACGTTGAAGAATTGATCCGGGTTATGTTGGCCAAAAGAAGTCATAGGAAGAAATGGCTGGCGCGCGCAGCGTCATGCATGGGTTTTACCCTCGTCGAAGTCCTGGTTTCCATCGTGATTCTCGCCCTGGTGATCGCGGGCGTTTGTTACGGATATAATGAAGCCAATCGCATTGCGATATGGTGTTCCATGTCACAGGCGGCGCAATCGTATGCGTTGCAGGGAATGGAGCAGGCTCGCGCGGCATTATGGAACCCATGGGACACCTATACCAACAGCGACGAGTTGCCCGCCTGCGCGACTAACGCGGCTCTTGTCCAGCAGGATTTTATGGACATTCCCATGAAAGGCCTGCCCTATACAAGCACATCCACGAATTATGCCTACCTTCAAACGAACTACGTTTACGTGACCACAGTCTCCAATTGCAGTTCGGGAGCTTTCGCCAGTCCGTTGCGGCAGATTACATCCAGCGTTGTTTGGACATTCCCCTTCACCGGCCAACCCTACACCAACACCGTCGTGACCATGCGCGCGTCGGACCAATGAACATTTCTCGCACCCACCTCATTCCGGGCTGTCAGCAGGCGCGGGGCTTCACGCTGGTTGAAATGTTGGTGTCGCTGGCTGTTTTCACCCTGGTGATTCTTATGACCATTGCCACGCAAATTTATGCTTCCCGCGTTTATGCGCTGGCGGCCACAAAACTAAGCGCCACGGCAGGCGCGCGCGCGGCCCTCAACGATATCCGTGACAAAATACGCGAGGGACAGATTGTCAATGTCGGAAATTACATTTGGACTGGAAACGACCCGGCGGCGACAAATTTCGCCCCCATCGCGGACGGCGACGCGCAACAGGGCAACGCGATTATCATTTATCCCAGCGCCGCGAACTCAGGTTCTTTCACGCTGATGTTCGTTCAACCGGGGAGTGGCACGAATTTCGCGCTTGGCAGCCCGTGCAGCACGAACTCGCTTATTTTGGAAACGTATAACAACGGCAATTTAACCCAAAGCAACGATGTGGCCGATTTCATCACCAATCAAGTTGTGTTCACCGCCCAGGATTACCAGAACAACATCTTGACGAATAATGTCAACAATCGCGTGATTCAGATTCAATTGTTCTTTTCGCAATGGGAATTTCCCATCGCCTTTATTGGGACCAACGGATTCAACGCGTACGACTATTATCGCCTGCAAACGCGGGTCACCCGGCGGGCGATTGATTAAACCCTGCTTATGAAATTCTCGCTGAACCCTCAAAGGCCCAAAGGCATTGCCCTGCTGGCAACCCTGTGCGCGATAGCGGTCATGCTGGTCGTTTTCGCCGGAGTGATGTATTGGGTTTCAAGCAACGGCAGCCAGACGCGGCGCAACCAGATTTTTACATCGAGTGAGGCCGCGGCGGAAGGCGCGAGCGAAATGGTCTTTGCTCAAATGGATCGCGATTACCTCTATGGCGTGCTTAACCAAACCGTCTCAGCGTATGAGGCGATGACTCCGCTGACAACCAATTGGCCCGTGCAGTACACGTTCAAGATCAATGTCAACGAAGGGGCACAATCGCAAACGTTGCAAACCATGGATACCATGTACACCAACCTCCTGGCCTACCCCGAAACCAACACCATTACCGCGACGGCCACTCCCATTGGCCAGTTTATGAGTGTGCCAGCCACGGTCAGCCAAACCATGATTTTTAGCGAAGTGCCGGTCTTTCAATTCGCGATTTTTTATAACCTGGATTTGGATATGAGCCCCGGAAGCTCGATGACGGTTAATGGAAACACATTTTGCAATGAAAACATCTGGTGTTATCCGGAAGGTCAAATGACGTTTAACGGCTCGGTGGAAGCCGCCGGAAGCTATTTTTTCCATTGGGACACCAATGGTGATCAATCCAGCAATATTCCCGGCGCAAGGAATGTCACGAAGCCCAATTTCAAGGATGGCGCGCCGCTGTCGCATGCCGACCCGTTGATCCTGCCCATCGGCGCCGGCGGCAACTCCGCTTCGGCCATAACCAACACATCCGCATCGGTCGAAGCCATTATTGAAATTCCTCCGGCAGGCGTCGCGGCGCCGCAACAAATTGCGTATGATTCGACAAATCAGGTCTATTTGTTCAATGAGGCGAGCCTGATCGTTTCAAACGCCGCCTTCGGCATAAACGGCGCGCCGCCCTGGACCAATCCTTTCACGGTTTATTTTCAGGACAATTGGCAAAGTCCATCATTCACAGAATCCAATTCGGTGGGATGGCACTGGGTCCAATTGACCAATGATTTTTATATCATTTCAAACAGCTACCACGGCTCATACACGATGGTGCCGACCAATCGGGTCCCAAATTTCGAGTTTACCAACAATACCCTGGCTATGCGCTGGACCAACAGTGTCGCGGCCGACGGTCCGGTCGGAACAAATTACGTTTGGTACGCCGGCTTTTCTTTCCTGACCAACGTCACTTATTATGATTATCGCGAATCGAAGACCAACGAAACCGTCCAACTCGACGTGGGCAAACTGGGCGCCTGGATAACCAATTCCGGACCGAATGAAGGTTCAAACTGGAATCAGGACCTGGCAATTGATGCCAACAATGGCATTAATTCAATTTACATCTATAATGACGCCCCCGTCACGTCGAAGCTTCTGCCCAGTGTCAGCGTCATTGACGGCGCGCTGTTGCCCAGCAGCACGACGACGGTTGAAGGCACAAATGATTTCACCTGTGGCCTGACTGTCGCCACGGTGCAACC
>JBOHXA010000592.1:0-1040 GCA_050737335.1 Limisphaerales bacterium
GGATTGAACTATGAGGTAAAGGATGTCCCCGATGCGCTCAAAGACAAAGCCAAAGCGGCGCTGGCTGAATTGATTGATGCGGTTTCGAACAAGGACGACCGAATCGCAGAATTCGTTTTGGAAGAAAAGCCGATTTCGCCGCAGGAGTTGAAGGCTGCGATTCGCCGACTGACGTGCAAAATCGAGTTTGTGCCGGTCCTTTGCGGTTCGGCATTCAAGAAAAAAGCCGTCCAGGTGCTGATGGACGCAATTGTGGATTATTTGCCGGGCCCGCTGGACGTTCCGGCCGCCGAAGCCCACGAGCCCGGCACGGAAAACAAAGTCATCATCGAAACCAGCGATAGCAAACAGTTTTGTTCCCTGGCCTTTAAACTGTGGACCGATCCCTACGCGGGCAAACTGGTCTTCTTCCGTGTCTATTCGGGCACGCTGAAGAAGGGCGATACCATTTACAATCCGCGCACGCGCAAACGCGAGCGCGTCAGCCGCCTCATGATTATTCAAGGCAGCGAGCGCAAGGACATCGAACAGGTTTTCTCCGGCGACATTGCGGCCCTGGTGGGACTGCGCAACATTACCACCGGGGACACGTTGTGCGATGAATCGTTCGAGGTGACGCTGGAGCCGCCCACCTTTCCCGAGCCGGTAATCTCGATGGCGGTCGAACCCAAGACCAAGCAGGACCGCGACAAAATGTCCGAGGGCCTGCAGCGGTTGGCGGAAGAAGATCCGACGTTCCGATGCTTTACCAACGAAGAAACCGGCCAGCTTATCATTGCCGGCATGGGCGAGCTGCACTTGGAAATTATTCGGGACCGATTGTTTCGTGAGTTCAAAGTCGAAGCGAACGCCGGCGCGCCGCAAATCGCCTATCGTGAAACCATTTTGAAATCGGCCGATGGCGAAGGCAAATTCATCCGCCAATCCGGCGGTCGCGGTCAATACGGCCACGCTTGCGTCGAGGTCCAGCCGAACGAAAAGGGCAAGGGCGTCGAGGTGGAAAACAAGATCGTCGGGGGTGCGATTCCCAAGGAATACAT
>JBOHXA010000593.1:0-4521 GCA_050737335.1 Limisphaerales bacterium
CCGCGTCCGGTCGAAATCTCGCTGGACGGCAAAGCGATCTGCGGCATGGATGCTTTTTATGGGGTTCCCTGTGACTCGCCGGATGTTCTTCGCAGCAACGGATTCGATGTGATGGTTGATTTCACCAGTAGCGGGCCGCGAGTCATTCCATTAACGCCAAAAGGCGAGCCGCATTCTGAATGAAGGAGTTTGCCGCATTTTGTTTGCCGCCTGCGACGGCCCTGGCGGGAATGCGCCTGACATCGCTTACCCTGGGAGGAAAATTCAACGGCCAATTTGGCTTTGGCTTCCGGTTTGCCATTGGCCTGGGTGTCGGGATGCTGGTCTTTACGCAGGTTGTATTATTGGCGGCGCTGGCTGGAATAAACGCATCCTTCGTCCTGGCATGGCTGGCGATATTTTGGGGATTGGTGGAAATAGCCATGGTTTTGGCCAAGCTTCCTGGACATTCGAAAAACATCCAATTTCAGTCGCGCCACCTGTTGCTCGTGCTCCTCTTTCCGCTGGTTTATTCCTGGTGGGTTTTCGGGCGGCTCTCGACTCTGGAAGGAACACTGGAATTCGACGCGATTGCCTTTTGGGTTTTTAAGGCAAAGATTGTTTACTTGGAACAGGGAAAAGCCCTCATCCACGTTTTGCGCAACGTCAACTTTGCCTATGCTCATATGGATTATCCGATGTTGGTGCCATGCCTTTACACGCTCAATTACGGCCTGGAGGGCCAAGTGGACGAGTTCGTCAACAAGGTTTGGCCATTTTGGATGATGGTCGCGCTGTGCTGCGCCATCCTGTCGGCGGCGCGGTTTTGGAAACACCCGCACCCGCTGCCCATCGCCGTTGTCACGCTCATCGCTTTTCTCCCCGCCAGCATCGAATTCATACGCAACGAAGGCGGAACAATTCCCATGGTCTTTTACGTCAGCATTGCCGTGCTGCTTATCGTGGCCGCGTTTTCCACGAAAAATGACCTGGCCCCCGCGGCGCTGGTCCTGGTCCTGGCCGGTTGTTTTTCCACAAAGTTTGAAGGAGCCTTGTTTGCCGGTTTCACCAGTTGCGCCCTGTTTCTCTCTGCCATACGGCGCCAATGGCTCAAAAACCGCGTTTTCTGGCGGAGCGCCGCCGTTGGCGCTCTTTGTATTGTGCCGTATGCATTTTATCGGCTGCTCAAACCCGTCTCCAACCCGGAATCCGCCTGGCTTCACTTCGGGATGGCGGCGCCACGAGCCGTTTTGCACCGCTTCCCGCAAATCTGGTTTTTGGATGTTTTTGCGCGCTTTTTCAACCCGACATGGTTTCGCTGGCGGGCCAATAACAACCATTTGCAATGGATTGGCCATTGGACCGGTTTGGGCAGCCTGGTTAACGACAAACTTGCGGTGCTTCCCTGGCTTCTGTTTGGATTGCTCATTCTTACCCTTATTTATAAATCCCGGGGACGTCTCGTTATTGCTCTTGTTTCAGTGGTGATAGTGGTGCTTTTTACCTTCCTCTCCTTTGTTGTTTCCTGCCTCCAAAAGGATAATTTGCAGTCAGGCATTGATTTTGCCTGCAACATCGTTGGCCGATATTATTACCCCTTTTTTACCGCCTGGTTTGTGGGCGCAGCCGCCATTTGGTTCATGGAAGAAAAGCCCGAAGCCGTGCCGGCCCGGCCTCAGCCCCAAAAAACCATCCCCTCGCTCTCGCCCGCCGTAAAACGAAGACGCTGACTTGTCTTTTTCAATTTTTCCGATAAAGTTGAAGCATGAAAAACGACGTTGTTCCCGTTCAAATTCGGGGGATTCTTCCCGCCAATAACGGCTGCGCGCTGTTCGTGGGCAACGACGAAAAGGTTTTTGTCATCAACGTGGAACCGCAGATGGGCATGGTCATAGGGATGTTCTTGCGGCAGCAGCCCAAGGAACGGCCTCTGACTCACGACCTGATCAATCGCATCTTTCAGGGCTTTGGCATTTCGGTCGAGCGCGTCATTATCACCGACCTTAAGAATTCCACCTACTTCGCGCGCCTCATCTTGCAGCAGCAAAATGAATTGCACAGCGCCAGGAAAATTGTTGAAGTGGACGCGCGCCCCAGCGATTGTCTCGCCATCGCTTCGGCCCAGAAAAAACCCATCTTCGTTTCTTCCGAACTTTTTGAGCAAGTTGAAGACATGAGTGAAGTCCTCAATCGCATCAACGAGAGCGGCGCCGGCGAATCCGCCGAATAAAATGCCCGCGGCAAAATCCGTTTCCTCTCTCGCGTTCATTTGCGGCGATGATGAATTTGCCGTAAAAAAACGCGCCAGGGAAATCTTCCAGTCCTGGGCCGCCCGGTCGGAAGGCATGGACCAGGAAATCATTGATGCCGCCGTGTCCAATAGCGGCGCCGCGCTTGACGCCATTGCCAAACTTCGTGAAGCCATCCAAACCTTGCCTTTTTTTGGCTCCAAAGTCGTGTGGCTGCGCGATTGCACCTTTTTAGGCGAAGAACGCGCCGCCTCAGCCCAGGCTGTGACGGACGCCCTGGCCGATCTGGCTTCCGAATTGAAGTCTTTCAAATGGGAAAACGTCCGTTTGTTGATCAGCGCCGGCAAAGTGGACCGGCGCAAGACTTTTTTCAAAACGCTCGAGAAAATCGGTACGGTCGAAAATTTTGAAGCGCTTTCTGTGGATGACCGGAATTGGACCGAACGGGCCGAAGCCCTCGCGCGCGGCGCCATTCGACAGCGCGGCAGGGACATCACTGAAGAGGCGCTGGCTGAATTGGTCGCGCGTGTCGGCCCCAGCGGCAGGCAGTTCGAAAATGAAGCCGAAAAACTGGCTTTGTTTATCGGAAATCGAAAAACCATCGAGATTGGCGACGTCGCCGCGGTTTGTTCGCGAAATAAAATAGCCCGCGCCTTTGCGCTGGGCGACGCGCTGGGGGCCCGCGATTTACCGCGTCTGCTCAGGCGCCTTGACGAAGAATTGTGGGAAATGAAATTTGATTCGCAAAGGTCCCCCATCGGACTGCTTTATGGCCTGATTGCCAAAGTGCGGGCGCTGCTGATGCTCAAGGAAATGCTGCGCGAAGGCTGGATCAGGCCGGAAACCGACTATCATCGGTTCAAAGCCCGGTTGGCGGCGGTCCCGGCCGATCGGTTGCCGGCCGATAAACGCTTTAATCCGTTGTCCCTCAACCCTTACGTCCTGTTCATGGCGCTGCCGCAGGAAAAAAATTACACCCGTGAGGAATTGGTGCGCGCAATGGACCTTTTGCTGCGCTGCAATCGCCGTTTGGTCTCGAGCGGGCTTGACAAAGCATTCATGTTGCAGCAAATAGTAGTGGACATCGCGGCGCCACAGGCAATCACGGCGTAGAAGATGATTTTTCACCCAACATGGCATTACCATCGGCGAAATTGTCAGTCGTAGTCGGTAAAGATTTCGCCTGCGTCAAAATCGCGGGCCGGGCCAACTTCACGTTTAGCCCTGACTTTAAGACGCTTTTGGTGGAACTCATCCAAAAGGGATACGGTCATTTCATTATTGATTTGTCCGAATGCGTCCTGATGGACAGCACCTTCCTGGGGGTCCTGGCCGGATTCGGCATTAAATTAAACAAGGCCGCCACGGCCTCTCCCGAGGGCTGCATTGAATTGTCCAATCCCAATGCGCGCATCACCGAATTGCTGGAAAACCTCGGCGTCCTGGAGCTTTTCAAAATTATCAACGGTTCCCTTCAGTTCACCGGCGAGATCTGCATGCCCGCTCCGCTCAATCCCTCGCATGAGGAGATTACCCGAACGAGCTTGGAAGCGCACCGGGTGCTGATGGCCGTAAATCCGGACAACGTCCCGCGTTTCAAGGATGTGACCCAATTTCTGGCCGAGGATTTAAAGAATCTCCAGAATTGCCAACCACGGCCATGAGCCGCCAGTTGCGCCAATGTTAGTCACCGATGGGTCCCCGACCGGCCCCTCACGGTCCCGGCTGTGATTGGTTGGTTCCTTCAAAGTAAATCACGGTTTCGTCCGGCCGGGCGTACCCCAGCTTTTCACGGGTCAGTCGCTCCACGGTCCCCGGATCATTTTGCATCGCCTCAATCTCGCTTTGCAGTTGCTGCGACTTTTCCTGTTCCAATTTGAGCTGCGTCTCAAGCTTCCAGACTTGACGCTGCATCCGCTCATTTTCCTGGATGACCGGAAGATAACATTCCCCGATGAGCAGCAGCACAGCGATGACCACCAGCGCCACCACCACATTTGTAAGCTTGCTCCAAATGCCCAGGTTCACGTTCATGGTTCCAGTAAATCATCGAAACATCCGTGTTGAAAGTTTATTTGGCGTGTCGTCCATGCCTTGGATCCGTCCATTCGCCTCCAGATGCGGAATACGAAATAAAAGATTCGGGCAGCAGACGCCAAGGAGGTGGGGGTGGGGAACCCCGCTGAAGAAACGTGCTGCCACCCGAACATAATCAGCATATCCAACTGCGGGGGTTTGTCAACTGGTCATTTGGAAGTGACATGCCTTGAGACAGCGTCGGACAGACCAGAGT
>JBOHXA010000594.1:0-7394 GCA_050737335.1 Limisphaerales bacterium
GTCGTCGAAGTCCGCAATCAAAAGAAGACTGTCTCCACCCGCAAACTCTGGCCCGGGTACGTGTTCATTGACATGGCGCTGCTTGATGAAAACAAGCGCATCATCGAAAAACCCTGGTATTTCATCAAGGAAACCCAGGGCGTCATCGGGTTCTTAAGCGATCCTCCGCAACCCACTCCCACGGAGGAAGTTGACGCGATTAAAGCCCAGATTTCCGCCTCGGAGGAAACCGAACGGCCAAAAGTCAATTTTGAAGTCGGTGAAACAATTAAAATCAACAACGGTCCATTCCTCAATTTTAGCGGCGTCATAGAGGAAATTGACCCAACTCGCGGCAAATTGAAAGTGACCGTCAACATTTTTGGACGCAATACGCCTGTGGAACTGGAGTATTGGCAAGTGGAGAAGGCATGATACCCTGATTGTTGAAGTGATAGCTTTGACGATCGCGGTTGGCGCCGCTTTAGCGAAAATTTAACGAAGAAACAGTATGGCAAAAAAAGTTACGGGTCAGATTAAATTGCAGATCCCAGCCGGGCAGGCAAACCCCGCCCCGCCCGTCGGCCCCGCCCTCGGCCAGCACGGCGTGAATATCATGGCCTTCTGCAAGGAATTTAATGCGGTGACCAAGAATGACGCCGGATTGGTGATTCCCGTTGTGATTACGGTTTATCAGGATAAATCGTTCACATTTATCACCAAATCACCGCCGGCGTCGGTGCTGCTCAAGAAAGCCGCGGGCATCACCGCCGGCTCCAAGACGCCGAACAAGGAAAAAGTCGGCAAAGTCACGCGAAAGCAGGTTTTGGACATCGTCAAGATGAAATCCAAGGACATGAACGCGACATCCGAAGAAGCGGCGTTCCGCATCATTTCCGGTACGGCGCGCAGCATGGGAATTGAAGTGGTTGGATGACATTGCGCTAGAGTATATAAAAAAATTTAGACCAGGGCGGTAAGTTAACAATTAACACAGCGGGAGAGCCAAAAGCTCGTTTGGACCGCACCAGACAAAATGGCAAAGCAACATAGCAAACGTTTCAGAAAGGCCCTCGAGGCTGTGGACGCGAAGAAATCCTATCCGCTGAAGGATGCGGTGGGCGTTCTGGCAAAATTCCCCAAAGCGAAGTTTAACGAGACGATAGACCTTGCCTTTCGCCTGGGTGTGGACCCAAAGCAATCCGATCAAATGGTCCGCGGCACGGTGCCATTGCCTCACGGCAGCGGCAAAACGGTGCGGGTATTGGTCTTTGCCAAAGGCGCGGCGGCAGAGGCCGCAAGGGCGGCCGGAGCCGAGTTTGTCGGGTTTGAGGACATGATCAAGCAATGCAACGAAGGTTGGTCTGAATTTGACGTCGCCGTCGCCACACCCGAGGCCATGGTCGAAGTTCGCAAGCTCGGCAAAGTACTCGGTCCCCGCGGCCTCATGCCCAATCCCAAAACCGGCACCGTCACCGATGACACCGCCAAAGCGGTAAGAGAAGTCAAGGCCGGCCGCGTGGAATTCAAGACTGACAAAGCCGGAAATGTTCACGTGGTGGTCGGCAAGGCGTCGTTCAAGCCTGAACAGATTGAGGAAAATGCGCGCGCGGTGATTGAAGCGGTGGCAAAATCCAGGCCCCAAAGCGTCAAAGGCCAGTATTTTCAAAGCTGCACATTGTCCGCCACCATGAGCCCGCCTGTCCGCGTGGATGTGCGGGAATTTGCGGCCGCAGCCTGACCCATTTAACATTTTAACGAACACACAATTATGCGGGACGAAAAACAAATTTTGACAAAGGAATATGCCGCCCGGCTGAACGCGTCGCCGTTCTTCATCGTGGTGGGCTATCAGGGCCTCAAAGTGACGCATCTGACCGAACTTCGCAAGCGCCTCTCCCAGGCGGGGGCGGAAGTTCACGTGGTGAAAAACTCCATTTTCCGAATTGCCGCCAAGGAAGCCGGTGTTGCGGAATTAAATGGCTCCCTGACGGGCCAGATGGCGGTCGTGACCGGCCAAAAAGACATCTCGAGCGCCGCCAAAGCGCTGAAAAATTTCGCAGCTGAATTTGATAAGTTAAAGGTCAAGTTCGCTTACTTGAACAATCAACGCCTGGAAGAAGCCGGCATCATTGCACTGGCGGAGTTGCCCAGCCTGGACGTGCTTCGAGCCAAACTCCTGGGCCTGTTCAATGCTCCGGCCACCAAACTCGTGACGTTGATCCAGACCCCCGCCACACAGTTGGCGCAGGTGATCCAGGCGAAGGTGGAGAAAGGTTGATTGAAAGAGCCGCGCCCGTCAGGGAGCGCTACAACAGATTTCGATTTGAGATTTGTAATTTCAAATCGGGAAGAGAAAACAAATAATAACGTAAATCGTCGGTTCGCGGGCCCGTGAATTCAATCCTGCCGCGGCTTCGGCAGGCGACGAGACGAAAGAAAGGTAGAAGTAATAAAATGGCTGAAATAGCAAACCTCGTAGAGGAACTGAGTAAACTGACAATTATTGAAGCGGCTGACCTGGTCAAGCAACTGGAAACCAAGTGGGGCGTTTCCGCCGCCGCGCCGGTCGCGGTTGCGGCCGCCGGCGCTCCGGCTGCCGGAGGCGCTGCCGCCGCGCCCGCCGCTGCCAAGGACACCTTTGACGTGATTCTGGCGTCCGTGCCGGCGGAAAAGAAGATCGCCGTGATCAAAGCGGTCCGCGAAGTCAAAGCGGGCCTGGGCCTGGCTGAAGCAAAGGCCCTCGTCGAAGGCGCGCCCAAACCCGTGCTGGAGGGCGCCAACAAGGCCGATACCGACAATGCCAAAAAGAAGCTCGAAGAAGCTGGCGCAAAGGTGGAAGTCAAGTGATATTAAGCACTCTAGTGGGACAGGCGCGTTGCCTGTCGGGCAGGCCGGAGGCGCCGTCCCACTAATTGTTTTGCGAAAATTTAAACGTTACGAAAAAGTTTACAAAAGGAAAATTTGCCGTGACAGTTCGTCGTTGAACGCGGCGGGCTTGTCTATTGTCGTTTAACAAGCAGTAATCGTTCTTGTCCTTGTCCTCGAAGAAATAAAACTCAGAAGAGGCCGAAATAAGAACGATGATGATAAAGCAAAGGTCCAAAAATGCCATCTCGAGTCACTGAAAGAATCAACTTCGGCAAGATTAAGGAAATCATTTCCCCGCCGAACATGATCGAATTGCAAACCAATTCCTATAAGGAATTTCTGCAAGCCGACACCACGCCAAAACGCCGTGACAAGCACGTCGGCCTCGAAGCCGTTTTTCGGGAGGTCTTCCCGATCGACAGTTACGACGGCAAGTGCAAACTGGACTATGAGTCCTATGAAATCGGCGAGCCGAAAGTGGACTGGCTGGAATGCCTTCGGGAAGGCCTCACCTATGGAGCTCCGCTGTATGTCACGTTCAGGCTGGAAGAGGAAAAGGGCGCAAAAGAGGAAAAGGTGTTTATGGGCGAGTTGCCGCTCATGACGCCGCAGGGCACCTTCGTCATCAACGGCGCTGAGCGCGTCGTCGTTTCCCAATTGCATCGTTCTCCCGGTATCGCCTTCGAAGCCACGCAGCATGCCAACGGCAAAATGCTCCACAGCTTCCGGGTCATCCCTGACCGAGGCTCCTGGTATGAAGCCCAATTCGACACGAGCGACTTGCTTTACGTCTTCCTCGACCGGAAGAAACGCCGTCGGAAATTCCTCACCACCACCTTCTTCCGCGCGTTGAGCTTTCTCGCTCACGACGACAAGGAAAAAGGCAAGGCTAAGGATAACGCCGGCTCCGGGCGCGGCACCGATGAGGAAATCCTCAAGCTCTTTTACGAAGTCGAAGAACTTTCCGTCAAGGAGGCTGAAAAGCTCGAAAATCTGCCGAACTACGTTTTGATCCAGGACGCCACCGACGAAGACAAAGGCCTCGTCGTTGCCCGCGCCTTCGAGCCGCTTTCCAAGGCGGCGGTCAAGCAAATCGCCGAACTGGGCGTCAACAAAATCAAAGTCGTGGACACCTCCGTGGATGAAGGCATCATGATTAAATGCCTCAAAAAGGACCCCGCCAAGAATGAAGACGAAGCGTTGAAGGACATTTATCGCCGTTTGCGTCCGGGCGATCCGCCCACCGCCGCAAACGCCCGGGCCCTGCTTCGCCGCTTGTTCTTCGATCCCAAACGCTATGATCTGGGCCGCGTTGGCCGTTATAAAATCAATCAAAAGCTCGGACTCAAGGACAATGATTCGCGCATCCTCACCAAGGATGATTTAGTGGCCGCCACCAAGTATCTTCTCCGCCTCAAAAAAGGCGAAGGCAGCTTGGACGACATTGATCACCTGGGCAGCCGCCGGATCCGGACCGTCGGGGAACTTCTGGCCAACCAGTGTCGTGTCGGTCTGGCCCGCACCGAACGCCTCGTCAAAGAGCGCATGACGCTCTTCGACCAAAGCGTCGAAGCCATGACGCCGCAAAAGCTCATCAATCCCAAAGCGCTTTCGGCCGTCATCCGGGATTTCTTTGGCCGCTCGCAATTGTCGCAGTTCATGGACCAAATCAATCCGCTGGCGGAACTGACCCACAAGCGCCGTTTGTCCGCCCTCGGGCCTGGCGGCTTGAGCCGCGACCGCGCCGGCTTTGAAGTTCGTGATGTGCATCCCTCGCACTATGGACGCATTTGCCCGATTGAAACGCCCGAAGGCCCCAATATCGGTTTGATTGCCTCGCTGGCCACGTTCGCGCGCATCAATGATTTCGGCTTCCTCGAGACGCCCTATCGCAAAGTCAAAGACGGTCGTGTAACCGATGACATCGAATATCTGACCGCCGACCGCGAGGAACAATACATTGTCGCCCAGGCCAATTCGCCCATTGATGCTCGCGGCCATTTCACAACCGAGCGCGTCGTTTGCCGCGCCCGCGGCGAGTTCGTGGATGTCGAGCCGGCGCGAGTGGACTTCATGGACATTTCACCCAAGCAGCTTGTCTCCGTCGCGGCCAGCCTGATTCCGTTCCTCGAGCACGACGACGCCAACCGCGCGTTGATGGGTTCAAACATGCAACGCCAGGCCGTGCCTTTGCTCGTGACCGAATCGCCGTTTGTGGCAACTGGCCTCGAAGACCGTGTCGCGCGCGATTCACGCGCCGTGGTCGTGGCCGAAGACGCCGGCAAAGTCGCCTCCGTGACCGGCGACCAGATCATCGTCACGTCGGACGGCAAATTGCCCGAGACAAAAAAGAAGATTAAACATGATCCGGAAAAAGGCATTTGGGTTTATCCCATCCGCAAGTTCATGCGTTCCAACGCCGCGACGTGTATCAATCAAAAGATCCTCGTCCACAAGGGCGAGCACGTCAAAAAAGGACAGGTCATCGCCGACGGCCCCTGCACCCAAAACGCCGAATTGGCGCTGGGCCGCAATGTGCTCGTGGCCTTCATGCCCTGGAACGGCTATAACTTCGAGGATGCTATCCTCATCAGCGAAAGGATTGTCAAGGAAGACATCTTTACTTCCATTCATATTGACGAATTCGAAGTCGCCGCGCGCGACACGAAGCTCGGCCCCGAGGAGATCACCCGTGACATTCCCAATCTGGGCGATGAAGCGCTCAAAAACCTCGGCGCCGACGGCGTCATCCGCGTGGGCGCCGAAGTCAAACCCGGCGATATTCTCGTCGGCAAAATCACTCCCAAATCTGAGACTGAACTTGCCCCGGAAGAGCGCCTGCTCCGTGCCATCTTCGGCGAAAAAGCCGCCGATGTTAAAGACACATCGCTCAAAGTCCCTTCCGGCACTTATGGCATTGTCATGGACGTGAAAGTGTCCTCCAAGAAGGAAGGCGAAAAGAGCACCCGCTCGGTCGCCAGCGAGGAAAAGCGCCACGCGAAACAAATCGAAGACGACCACAAGAAAAAGGTCGGCGAACTGCAGGACCAGTTGACTGAAGCGTTGAGCAATATTTTGCTGGGCGAAAAAATTCCGCTCGACGTTGTCAATTCCGAGACTGGTGAAATCATCATCCCGGCAAACCGGAAAATCACCAAGACGCTTCTGCGTAAGCTCGCCATGGTCTATGACCGCATCGAGATTGATCCATCGCCCATTCGGAACAAAATCACCGAAATTATCGGTCAGTTTAAGAAGAAGTTCGACGACGTGCAGATGCAATACGACGAAGAGATTGAACGCGCGGAAGCCGGCGAAGGCGCCGAAAGCGGCATCGTGAAATCGGTCAAAGTCTATATCGCATCCAAACGGAAATTGTCGGTAGGCGACAAAATGGCCGGACGCCACGGCAACAAAGGCGTCGTCGCTCGCATCGTAAAGGAAGAAGACATGCCCTTCCTCGAAGATGGAACGCCTGTGGAAATCGTGCTAAATCCGCTCGGCGTGCCCTCGCGCATGAACGTGGGCCAGGTGTTGGAAACGCATCTGGGCTGGGCCGCCCAGCTGCTCGGTTTGAAATTCGCCACTCCCGTGTTCGACGGCATCCGAGAAAAAGATATTCGCAATTATCTGAAAGAGGCCAAATTGCCCGAGCATGCCAAGACCATCCTTCACGATGGCCGTACCGGCGAGCCATTCGACCAGGAAATCGTCGTCGGTTACATTTATATGATGAAGCTGGGGCACCTTGTCGCCGATAAAATCCATGCTCGCGCCGTCGGTCCCTATTCCCTCGTCACTCAGCAGCCGCTGGGTGGCAAGGCCCAATACGGCGGCCAGCGTTTCGGCGAAATGGAGGTCTGGGCCATGGAAGCTTATGGCGCCGCCTACACTCTCCAGGAGTTGCTGACCGTCAAATCCGACGACGTCCAGGGTCGCACCCGCATTTATGAGAGCATCGTCAAAGGCGACAACGCCCTGGAGGCGGGCATTCCCGAATCCTTCAACGTTCTGGTCAAGGAAATGCAATCCCTCGGCCTTGATGTGAAAGTGGGTTATTCGAATCCAATTGAACATGCCGGCAACGGACAGGGCAATAGCGAAGCCGTCGCCGCGCTGACCGCGGCCTGACGACATATCAGAGCGCTTTAACGCTCCAACCTTCGCATCGAACCGCGCTGTGAATAAAATCACAGCCCGGTTTTTCTTTTGACGACCGGGCTGTGATAATCAAAATTAAAAATCCCTGATATGAGCGCGATCTCTCAACCGGACGAAAAAAATCCTAACGAACCCGACAAGGCGGATTTGATCACTCTTTTTCGCAGGTTGGCGTCCAGTCATCTGACTTTGTTTGTGGCGCGCACGCGGCGTCCGTTCCTGACCAGGCCGTTTCCGGCGCCTGTTTTGCTGTGGTCCGCCATCGGAACCAAAATCTTGGTAACATTATTTGCGACCTCTGGCTTTGGGCGGGTGACGCCCATCTCCTGGACGAACATCGGCATCGTCTGGATGTACTGTCTCGTGTGGATCTTCATTGAAGA
>JBOHXA010000595.1:0-1977 GCA_050737335.1 Limisphaerales bacterium
CGTCAGCAGTTGCTCCCGTCGCGCCGCTGCGGCGTGGCGACGGCCAAAAGAGGGTCCTGTACTCATCGTCCCCATTTTTATCACGGGAACACGACCGGTAATAGAGGGCAGCTAAATCACCGCTTACCCTCGTTCATGTAGCAGCGCCACATGAGCGCGTTGTGACCAAATTCGAACGGGCTTGAGGGCCAAAACCGGAAATTTGAGCGGACTCATTTCCGCTGCTACGGGAAGCGGGGGGCGAGACGCCTACGCTACGCGGCGAAATTAAGTAAAAATCGTCAACACCCTCCACGGCACGCTTGTCGGTAGCGGCATAAAACGCCAAACCTGCCCAGTCACGGTTACGGTCCATGGGTTTGTGCCGCCTGCAATCCTGATTTCTCTGGATGATTTAATTTTTTGCCTTTTGCGCCGGCGCATTTAATGTCAATCTGTGCCGGGGGGAGACGGTTGTTCAATGACGATGAGTTCGTCCGCACCAGTGGGAGTTGAAAAACAACGTTTAGCCGACGATAAAACAGGCCGCCAGAATTGGCGGCGCTGGGGCCCTTATGTGTCTGAGCGTCAATGGGGCACCGTGCGCGAGGATTACAGCCGCTTCGGCACGGCCTGGAGTTATTTCCCGCACGATCACGCCCGCAGCCGCGCGTATCGCTGGGGCGAAGATGGCATCGCCGGTTTCAGCGACAATTGGCAGCATCTGTGCCTTTCCCTGGCCCTGTGGAACGGCCAGGACCCAATTCTCAAAGAGCGCCTGTTCGGCCTGGACAATGACGAAGGAAATCATGGCGAGGATGTTAAGGAGCTATATTACTACCTCGACGCCACGCCCACCCATTCGTATCTCAAGATGCTTTACAAGTATCCGCAGTCCGAGTTTCCCTACGCGCGGCTCGTGGACGAAAACCGGCGACGCGGCGCGGACCAGCCCGAGTTTGAGTTGCTCGACACCGGCATTTTCGAGGAGAACCGCTATTTCGACGTCTTTATTGAATACGCCAAGGCCGCGCCCGACGACATTCTGATGCTCGTGACGGTTTATAATCGCGCCGCCCAACCGGCCAAGCTGTTCCTTCTGCCTCAAATCTGTTTTCGCAATTTCTGGTCCTGGAAATTAAATCCCGTCAAACCCAGGCTCGTGGCGGACGGCGCCGGAATCAGAATTGAACACGCCCAGCTTGGCAAATTCCGGCTGGATTGCGAAGGAACTCCGGCGCTGCTCTTTTGTGAAAACGAAACAAACGCCCGCCGCCTCTTTGGCCAATTGATCCGGGGTTACTTCAAAGACGCTTTTCACGAATACATCGTCAGTGGCAATCGTAATGCCATCAATCCAAATAAGACCGGCACCAAAGCCGGCGCGCTGCATGCCTTGATTGCGCCCCCCGGCGCTCCGGTCAGTATTCGACTCCGGCTGGCCAAATTGGATGGCGCGGCCTCCGCGAGCCCCTGGACGGATTTTGACACGACGATGAACCGCCGACGGCGCGAAGCCGATGAATTCTATTCTGACGTGCAACGCGACATTCAGGACCCCGACGCCCGTCTCGTCCAGCGGCAGGCGTTCGCGGGCATGATTTGGAGCAAACAATTTTTCCATTACGACGTGGATTTATGGCTTCGCGGCGATCCGAGCCAGCCTTCGCCTCCGCCTGAACGAAAGTATGGCCGCAACTGCGACTGGAAACACGTCAACTGCTTCGAGATCATTTCCATGCCCGACAAATGGGAATACCCGTGGTTCGCCGCGTGGGACCTGGCATTTCATTGTCTGGTGCTGGCGGACATTGATCCTGAATTTGCCAAAACCCAGCTCGTCCTGCTCACACGCGAATGGTATATGCATCCCAATGGCCAATTGCCCGCCTACGAGTGGGCCTTTGGCGACGTGAATCCACCGGTGCACGCCTGGGCGGCGTGGCAGGTCTATCAGCTAGATCAAAAGAGGACCGGGAAGAAGGACGTGGCCTTTCT
>JBOHXA010000596.1:0-1325 GCA_050737335.1 Limisphaerales bacterium
GGATCGGCTGACGAATCTTTACGCGCTGTTCCTGTTGAAAATTTGGGAAGACATCGCCCCGGGCGGGCGCGCCGCGGTAATTATGCCGGCGGAATTCCTGAATGCAAACTTCGGCGAGGAAATCAAAGAGCGATTGTTGCAGGCGATTCGCCCGGCGGGAATCGCGGTCTTCACGCCATCACTCAATCTCTTTGCCGATGCCCTGACCACCAGCGCCATCGTTTTGCTCGACAAGGGGCGCCGGCCCGATGGGCCAATTTGGGCCAGGCTGGTTGAATCCGTGGACGACGCGGAGCGGTTCATCGAAGGGCTGCTCGCGGGGAAAATTTCAATCGCGGGCAAGGGCTTGATCATTCTGGCTGCGCTCAATCCCGCTGACAAATGGCTCAACCTGCTGTTGAATGGAGCGAGTGACAAGGCACCGATCCAGTTCCCGAATCGAGTCGGCGATTATTTTGATTGCCGACGCGGCATTGCCACGGGAGCGAACGATTTCTTTTGTTTGAGCCTGGAGGAGATGCGCAGGCACGGCCTGGCCGATGCGCACGTCTAACCCTGCATTACCAAGGCCGCCGATGCCGATGGACTCGTGTTCACGAGCGAAAAGTTTGCCGCGCTCGCCGCTCGCGACAGAAGGTGCTTTCTTCTTAATCCGCCTCGCAACGGTCAGAATCTCAAACGTTATCTGGAGCTTGGGGAACAACAAGGCATCCCTAAACGGCATCTGCCAAGCCACCGGCCCGTTTGGTATCTCCCGGAAAATCGCGCCGTGGCGCAAATTTGGGCGGCGGTGTTTTCGCGGGGATCGGCGAAATTCATCTTGAATATTTCCCACGCAAAGAACTTGACGTGCTTCCACGGTCTTTATGCGAAACCCGGATTTGAAACATTGCCTCCCTTGATGACACTATTCCTGAACAGTTCGGGAGGCCGGAGCGCGTTTTCTCGAGTGAACCGATTTTACGGTGACGGATTGAACAAGCTCGAACCAAAAGATGTAGAAGACATGCCTTGCCCGATAATGCCGCGGTTGAGCGCTACCGACGTTGATGAACTTGCGCGCACGCTCGTTGGATTGCAGAAACTGCCGACGGATAAGCGAATGTTGGAAATTGACAAGCTCGTGGCGTGCCACCTGGAGACTAACTTTCCGCCAGAAACACTTTCCTCGTCGCAGTCGCGTCGAGTTCAAAGCCGCCGCCCTGTGGGAAAACATACGCATCATGCCGCCCCAGTTCCGTGACGCGATGCTCGGTGGCGAAGGTCGGCATTGCCGTCGCGCACCCGATTTGCGTTCCGCTCGTAATCGGAATCATAATGGTGGC
>JBOHXA010000597.1:0-8521 GCA_050737335.1 Limisphaerales bacterium
GTGCTATATTCTTTCTTATGCATGCCACTGTCACAGTTAAGACAGAAAATATACGCGATCGAACCGCTTCAAGTTCCGGCGGCTTTTCGCTCATTGAGCTGCTGGTTGTCATCGCCGTCATCGCGATTCTGGCGGCCATTTTGCTGCCGGTATTAAATAACGCCGAAGATCGCTCTAAAACGGTCGCGTGCGAGAATAACGCCCGCCAACTGGCGGTCGCCAGCCAGCTCTACGTAACGGAAAATAATGACAAGTTTTGCGATACCGGAATCGTTGAGGGGGACAACGTGGCGCGGAGGGCCTGGTTTGATTTGCTTTTTAATTACAGCGTGACCACCAATGTGCTGCTGTGTCCGGCATTTAAATTGCAGCCCGGCGCCATCATGGCGGGCGTCTATCCAAGCGCGCCGGCAGACTTCGCCTTTCTCAATTACGGATTTAATTTCGAAATCGGCGGTTTCGATTGGGCGGGAGTCTGGCCCGAGACGATGTTTCCGCCGGCGCGCTCGGCCGCCGTCAAAAATCCAGCGCAAACAGTCCTTTTGGCCGACAGCGGCTCGCTCCCGCAAGACACCCGTAATCCAGCCGCTTGCGTGACCCGGCAATCTCCGCAAAAAGCCGGCGGCTTCATCATCAATGATCCCGCCGCCACGGCGCCCAATGCGTTGGTCGTGAATCCCATCAATGGCGACTGGTGCGGCCCCGAACTGCGTCATGACGACGGACGAAGCGTCGTCGCCATGACCGACGGCCATGTCGAGGCGATGAAGGCATCGCAATGGTATTGGGCCGGAACGCCCTGGCTCAATCCCGCCATCGGTGGTCGTTGACATCTGCAATGCCTTCATTTGTTTCGCGCCGGAAGCGCTGCCCAGGAATGCAGGCCAGGCATCCTGGCTCTCAGCCATAGACCCAGGCTATTTGAATGCGCATTGTGCAGCCGGAGCGAAACCGGGCGCGGGCCAAGGCTCCAAAGCAATCTTGAGTTTCCGCTTATTCACGGTAAATTGTTCATTTCATGTTGTCACTTTCGGGTATCACCAAGGCGTACGGCGGCAGAACGTTGTTCGCGGACGTCTCGTTACAGGTCAATCGCGCGGACCGTATCGGCCTTGTGGGGCCAAACGGCGCTGGCAAAACCACGCTTTTTTCCATCATCCTGGGCACACTTGAACCTGATGAGGGGAAAATGTCGAAAGAACGCGGGGCGAGCTTTGGTTATCTGCCGCAGGAAACCGCCGCTGTGGGCGATGAAACAGCCATTGAAATCGCCACGGCCATCACGCCGGATTTCATCAAGCTTCGCCGCATCGTCAAAGCCTGGGAAGCCGATCATCCCGCCGAGGCGTTGCACTCAGAGGAAATTCACGACGACGCGCACGATCGTTTTAATGAACTTGGCGGTTATCGCCTCGAGGCCAGGGCGAAACAAATCCTCTCAGGCCTGAGTTTTCGCGACAGCGACTTCGACCGTCCGGCGCGCGAGTTGAGCGGCGGTTGGGTCATGCGCGCCCATCTGGCGCGCCTGCTCGTGCAGGAACCGGACCTGCTCATGCTCGACGAGCCGACCAATCATCTCGATCTTGAAGCATTGCTATGGTTTCAGGGTTACCTCCAATCCTATCCTGGCGCAATCCTTGTCATTTCGCACGACCGCGAATTCCTGAATCGCCTCGTCGGGGGCATCGTCGAAATCCGCCAAACCAAACTCCTGCGCTATCGCGGCAACTACGACGACTATCTCCAGCAACGCGCCGCATACGAGGGACAAATGCTTGCCGCGTACAAAAACCAGCAGCGTGAAATCGGCCAGCTTATGGAATTCGTCAACCGGTTCCGCGCCAAAAATACCAAAGCCGCCCAGGCGCAAAGCAAGCTCAAGCAGATCGAGCGCATGGAAAAGATCGAAGCGCCCGCCAGCGACGACCGCAAAGTCCGCTTCTCCTTTCCGCAGCCCCCACGCGGCGGCCAGCGCGTCATCACGCTCGAAAATATCCATCAGGCCTACGGAGATAACGTCGTTTATCGCGGAATGGATTTCCAGGCCGAGCGCGGACAGCGCATCGTCCTGGTCGGCCCCAACGGCGCCGGCAAATCCACCCTGCTAAAACTTCTGGCCGGCATCGTCGTTCCGCAAAGCGGCGTTCGCACCCTCGGCCACAACGTCAAGGCCGGTTACTATTCGCAGAACCGCGTCGAAATGCTCAATCCCTCGCGCACCGTGTTCGACGAAGCCGCCGACACGCCGCAACGCGTGACCGAACAATTCATTCGCACGTTGCTCGGCTGTTTCCTTTTCCAGGGCGATGACGTTTTCAAAAAGGTCAGCGTCCTGAGCGGCGGCGAAAAGAGCCGGCTCGCGCTGGTAAAACTTCTCCTGGATCCTCCAAACCTCTTGTTAATGGACGAACCCACCACGCACCTGGACATGGCCAGCATTGACGCGCTTGCTTACGCGCTCGACCAATTCCAGGGCACTCTGATTTTCATCAGCCACGACGTTTATTTCATTCGCTCCCTGGCGAACCACGTCGTGCATGTGAATGCCGGCCGTCTCACCCATTTCCCCGGCGGCTATCAGTATTATTTGGACAAGACGAAAGCGTGCTCCGCAAGAGCGGCTTTGACTTCAAATGGCGGCAACGGCAATGACGCCGCGCAAAAGCGCGCACCCGAACCCGCGCCGAACCGTCCAAGCATCGAGCGCAAAGAGCAAAAGCGGCTTGAGGCTGAAAAACGCCAGGCGCGCTCCAACCGGCGCAAGGCGCAACAACAGATCGTTGACCATTTGGAGCGCGAAATCCAGGAACTCGAAGCGCGCCTCAAGGATCTTACCGCCGAACTCGAAAATTCCGCCACCTACGAAAGACCCGGCCGCGCGGTTGAAGTAAATCGCGAGCTATTGCACGCGCAGGACCGCCTGGCCGAACTGAACCCCGAATGGGAAGTCGCTGCCGGGAAGTTGGCCGGGATGGTTTGATGTCGCGGAGACAACGGAAAGCAGCCCGGGCACGGGGGCGCCGGGTCACGGCAAAAAGGGATTTGTCCTGAATGGACAATGAATACCCCGGGGTTTTCCCACCGTCCGTTCAGGAAGGGGAAGATTTTTGGGGGCGGTTTCCAGACGGTCCGTGCCTGGAAACGGTCCGGTTGCGCCTCTGGCAGAAGCAGAACCACGTCTAAAATGCCAATAAACCTCCGGCTAAACAAGAGATCGTAAATCCCGGCGGATTCGAAAGTTTTTGACGAAGCGAGCGACACCCTTTAGGTTACAGCCATCAAGGAGTTTTGTTGTGCAAGGAAAACTGGCCAGCTTTTTCCGGTCGGAAAAAAAATGGTTGCGACGAGCGCCATTGCCGCGGACGTACACTGATTTCCTGGGCCGCAAGCTATTTATGTTTTTGCTCACCGCCCAGGGCATCAGCGCTTTCGCCATCATTACGCTCGCGGTGATTGTCCGAAAACTCTATGTCGCCCGGGCTGTCATTCATCCGATGATCCGCCGTGAAATCGCCCGCGCGGGCACGCGGTTGCTGCCGATGTATCTGTTCGTGGCGATTGCCCTGGGCTTTTTAGCGATCGGCGAGACCGTGGCCGTGGCGGCCAGATTGGGCGCGTTTGAATACATTGGAACGGTGATGGTGACGGTCATCGTGCGGGAACTGGGGCCGCTCCTGGCTGTGGTGCTGGCGCTGGCCCGTGTGGGGTCGGCGAACGTCATCGAGTTGGGCACTGCCCGCGCGCTTGGCAACGTCGAGGCGCTGGAGGCGGCGGGCATTGACCCGATCCATTATCTGGTCGTACC
The DNA here is from genome assembly GCA_050737335.1 of Limisphaerales bacterium. Lineage (GTDB taxonomy): Bacteria > Verrucomicrobiota > Verrucomicrobiia > Limisphaerales > UBA11358 > UBA11358. The sequence goes on from JBOHXA010000597.1 coordinate 3,806, forward strand.
CAAGGTGATTGGAATGACACTGGGCGTATTTTCATTGACGGTCTATTTGATCCTTACGGCGCTGGCCAGCGGTTATTTGTTCGTATTTTTGCAAAATGTTCCACTCACACCCACCCATTATTGCGCCGAGCTTGCCACGTCGCTGACCTGGCAGGATTTTGTGTTGCTGGCCCTCAAATCGTGTACTTTTGGATTTTTCATCGGCATCGTCACTTGTTACCACGGCCTCGCCCAGCCTCTGCGACTCGAAGACGTATCCGTCATCACTGTCCGTGCCGCCACGGAATGCATCTTTGTGTGCGTGCTCATTGACGCCGTGTTCTTCCTCCTGTACCTCCGCGCATGAACCCGCCATCCCAACCGGCCGAATTGCCCATTGAAATGCGCGAGGTATCAGTTTGCGCAGCCCAGGACCAGGACTTTTGCGTGCTTAAAGGCATTAACTGGACCGTTGCCGCGGGCGAATTTTGGGTGGTGGGCGCTCCGCATCATTCATGCAAAAGCGAATTCCTGATGGCCGCGGCCGGGCTTTTACCGACAACGGGCGGTTGTTACAAGTTTTATGGGAGACAAACGCGCATCTTTGACGAATCCCGCCTGGCCGACCGCCTGCGCATGGGGGTCGTCCTCGAACAATCACAATTGTTCCACTACCTCACTGTCGCCGAAAACGTCGCGCTTCCATTGCGTTATCATAAAAACCTCGACGCTGCTGAAGCGATGGCCGTCCTTGACGAACTTCTGGAAATTATGGAATTGAAGCCGGTTGCCGATGTTCCGCCGCCGGATTTGCCTCAAAACTGGCACAAACGCGCCGGATTGGCCAGGGCGCTGGCCTTGCGTCCGGACATTTTGCTGGCGGATAATCCGCTGGGCGCGCTCGATGCCGGGCATGCGCGCTGGTGGCGGCGCTTCCTGGAACAACTGTCGCTCGGCCACAAGTGGCTCGGCCAAAAGCCGCTGACCATCGTCGTCACCACGGATGATTTCCGGCACTGGCGCGGAGACCGATTTCATTTTGCCCTGTTGAAGGAAGAGCATTTTGTGCCGCTGGGTTCGTGGGACCAGCTTCTGTCGTCAAACGAGCCACTGGTGAAAGAATTACTGGCCACGTCGTTGGCGGAGGCAACTTAATTTTGAGTTTTGAATCATGACGCCTTTTCCCAGATTGAAATTTAAACTTTGAACAAATATGCCGTTGCAAGATTTGACGCCGCAACTGCGGACGCGTTTAACCCGGATGGAACGGGGCGTGGGTTGGTTCGTGTTTTTGGCCACGCTACTGCTCCTGTGCGGGTTCGGATATTACCTTTACAATGTCGCGGTCCAGCGCGGGTGGTTTGTGACCAAGGCAAAATTTCACATCTATGTGACAACGTCCACTGGGCTGAACGTGGGCGATCCGGTCACAATCATGGGCTTTTCAGTAGGGCATATTACCAGCGTGGCCCCGCAGAGACCCGGCACCCGGCACGATGTGAAGGTCGAATTTGAGGTGTTTGCCCCGTACTTCCGTTATATCTGGTCGGAAGGTTCTTATGTAAAGGTCAGCCCGGCCGGCTTTCTGGACCAGCGAAAGATCGAGGTGACCCGCGGCACAAACGGCTACGCGATTTGCGTGACCCAGCCCATTACGGTGTTCACCAATCTGGACGCGCTCAAGGCTGACGTGGATTCGCAACCAGGCCAATGGCAATTGGCCCAGGAAATTTATGCAAATACCAATTTGCTTTTCCGCGCCTACACCTGGCTCACAGACAGCAACCTGGCCCGTATCGCGGCGCTGCATCCTCCTTCTGTGACCGCGTATAACAATCGGGGACGCGACAAGGATTATGTCGTCGCCTGGTGGCACCCTCGGGAACGCGCGTATGAGGGATTCACCACAAACGTCGAAACGGCATGGCTGCCCGTTGATGAAACCCCGCCCGTGGCCGACCGTCTCCAGGCGATGATTTCCGAAGTCGAGAACGCTTTGCCAAACTTCCTGGCTCTGACGAATCAACTGGGCAAGATATTGAGCAACAGCGCCGAGGTCACCTCCAACCTGAATAAATCCGTCATGCAAACGCATCCGCTGTTGAGCAATGCCAATTTATTTATCTCCCGACTCGACACCAACCTGAATATTTCAATCGTCGAAACCCATCCCTTGCTCACCAATGCCAACGAGTTGATAGGCAATCTCAACACGAACGTCACAGCCACACTCATAAACCTGGCCACAATCACCAGCAATCTCAACGCCCAGGTCCAGGCCAATTCGAACATGTTGGGAAACATTGGCAAAACAATTCACGACTACGATACCTTCGTTCAAGGACTCAAACGGTCCTGGCTCCTGCGGCACTTGTTCAAGAAAGAAAATAACAGGAATTCGCCGCCAACGCAGCCTCCGGCTGCTCCCATGCTTCCGCCCCGCCAGCGCGGGCAGCAGTAGCAATCGAATGCAATTTGTTTACTTGCGACTATCGGGCGCTTTCGCGCCCCCGCTGTCCTGATGATTTTTCGTCTTTCAAAAACCATTCCGCAAATAATTGAATCCCGCGCTCGAATTTTATTCCGGGATCGTACCCCAACTCCTCGCGCGCCTTGGAAATATCCGCAAACGTCAATGGGACATCGCCCGGTTGCGGCGGCTGCCGCTCAATGATGGCCTTTCGGCCAAGCGCGCCCTCGAGGGATTTAATCATGTGGTTCAACGAAATCGTTTCCGATTCTCCCAGATTGAAAATCTGATAGCCGAATTCCTTCTTTGTGCAGGCAATGACCCCCTCCACGGTGTCGGTCACATATGTGTAATCACGCGCGGCGGAGCCATCGCCAAAGACAGGAATGGGCCGGCCCGCGCAAATCAATTTCGAGAACTTATAGAGGGCCAGGTCCGGCCGCTGCCGCGGGCCATAGACCGTGAAAAAACGCAGCATGGCCACGTCCATTTTATAAACGTGATGCCAGACCTGTCCCAGCGCCTCGCAAGCGAGCTTGCTCGCCGCGTACGGGGATATGGCGGATGTGACCGGGTCCGATTCCGAGAACGGCGCCTTGGAATTGACGCCATAGACCGATGAGGACGATGCGATGATTAGTTTTTTGACGCCGTTCAACCTCGCTGCTTCGAACACGTTAGCGGTGCCCTCCACATTCACACGCTGGTAAAGAGCCGGCTGCAGCAGGCTCGGCCTGACTCCCGCCCGCGCCGCCAGATGAATCACCTGGTCAAATTTGACCGAATTAAAAACGTCAGCCAGCGCCGCGGCGTCCGTAATATCGCCATGCACAAATTCGAAGGGTGCGGCCAGCGCCTGCAGTTGACGGACATTATTGCGCTTGATGGCCGGGTCATAAAAGTCATTCAAATCGTCAAACGCCCAGACATTGTGTCCATCGCGGAGCAGCCGTTCACACACGTGTGAACCGATGAAACCGGCGCCGCCCGTGACGAGAAAATTCATGCGAAACGGTAGCAATCCCGCTTTAAAATAAAAACCTTTTTCATTGTCCTTTTCGAAACGCCGGTTATGCTGCCAGTCATTTTATGCCATTAACACATACTCGGGAATTGTTTGCCAAGGCGTTGAGGGGAAAGTATGCGCTGGGTGCTTTCAACGTAAACAACATGGAATTGCTTCAGGCCATCATCGAGGCGTGTGAAGAAGAAAAAGCGCCGGTAATGCTGCAAATTTCAAAGGGTGCCCGTCAGTATGCCAACCCGATTTATCTCAAAAAGCTCATCGAAGCGGCTGTCAGCCTTTCCACGATCCCGATCGCCGTTCATTTGGACCACGGCGACTCGTTTGAACTGTGCAAAGAATGCATTGATGAAGGCTTTACCAGCGTGATGATTGACGCCAGCCACGAATCGTTTGAAAAAAATGTTGAGATCACGAAAAAAGTCGTGGATTACGCCCATAAACACAATTGTGTCGTCGAATCCGAACTGGGCCATCTCGTGGGCGCCCAATTTGACGAAGGAGAAGAGGGCGGCGCCCATTCGGCCAGCGGTCATTATACCGTCCCGGAAGAGGCCGTTAAATTTGTCCAGCAAAGCGGTTGCGATTCATTGGCCGTGGCCATTGGCAATTCCCATGGCGCCTACAAGTTCAAAGGCTCGCAACATCTGGACCTGGAACGACTCAAATTAATCAAGAAAGACCTCATGGACGCCGGCCTGGGCGATTATCCCCTTGTGTTGCACGGCGCCTCGAGCGTGCCCAAAGATTTGGCCGAGGAAATCAATAAATACGGCGGCAAACTCGGCCCCGATACCGCCGGCGTGCCCGAGGCCGACATCGAAATTGCCCGCCGGACCGGTTGCACGAAGGTCAACATTGACACCGATTTGCGTTTGGCAATGACGGCTGCAATTCGCAAGGTCTTTTCCGAAAACCCCAGGGAATTTGACCCCAGAAAATACATCGGCCCCGCGCGCGCAAAAGTGAAGGAACTGGTCCGCCACAAGATCAAAAACGTCCTTTGCTGCGCCGGCCAGGCTTTCGATTGAAGTAGTGGAACGGGCTTCCAGCCCGTTCAATTCTTTTGGGGACACCCCTTTCTGACGGGCGCAGGCGCTTTCCAGCCATTTTTGCACGAGGGCCCTGGGAACGCATGCTGGCGATTCTGGCGCGCGCGGATGACAATTTTGGTCAAGTTTCCCGTGGGTCCATTTGCAATTTCGTTCCAGAACCCCTGATTTCTCACCATTCGTCCGTCTGG
>JBOHXA010000598.1:0-1001 GCA_050737335.1 Limisphaerales bacterium
GAAAACTGGACAAAATGCAGAAACAAATTAGTCAACCTCTTCGCCGGAAGGCGTTCCATTTCCAAAAGTGTCGGCTTCGTTTCCCCAATACGGGTGAGGCTTCGACGGTGGAATCGGGGCGGGGATATGTAGGGGATCAGCACTGTGCTTTTCCAACAAGTTGAAGTATTCCGCGCGGTCTGCGGCTAAAATGTTTGTGTCGTTAAGCCAGCGGCGATTGTTTGAATCCGCGTCGTTGATCACAGGCGGGATATTCCCGCCATCGTTTGCAGTGCGGTTGGGCCGTTGCAAACCTTTCACCAACACTACGATGATGAACGCTAAACCAATCCAAAAAACTATTCCTAAAATCATATTCGCATTGCCATTGCCGAATTTATTTTTTCACCCGCTTCAAAATTTCGGCCACGGCTTTGCCTCCGGTTAAATCATCGCTCGCAAACGGGGGATTTGCAACTGGAGGCGGTGAGTTTTTTTGTCCGCCTCCACCACCATTTCCGCCGCCGTTGCCACCATTTTTTCCACCGCCGCCGCCTTGTCCGCCGTTTCCGTTATTTCGCGGTCTCATGGCGGTAAGCGAACCGATAAGTGAACCGCTTCCCGTTTCGGCAGAAGTTGACACGAGAGACTCCAACCCCGCGCCCGCGCCGACGATTGCGCCTGCCGCCGCAGCCCAACCGCCGCCACCGGCTGCGACGGAAGTTCCCGTGGTTACTGCCGACGTAACGCTGGCTCGTCCTGCCCTTTCCGCTCCGCTCATAAGAGCCGAGCCGGGAAGAAAATTTCCCGTAAGCGATTTTCCAATTATTGCGGGCGCGGCGATTGTGCTAAAAATCAGCCAAATGCCGAGCAACGCCGCGCCGATAAAATTTTGAAAGTTGTAGGCATCACTTCCGGTATTCGGCATTCCCATGACCCAAACAGTCGAGGTGTGTAAAAAACTTCTATCCGTCATAAAATCAATCAGCCCTTGCGTGACCAGTCCGGCGATGCCCCAACCC
>JBOHXA010000599.1:0-1044 GCA_050737335.1 Limisphaerales bacterium
CGCCGCCGCCAAAAAAGAAAAAATGACGCTTTGTTTGCGGTCAGGATGCGATATTATCAAAGATATGCCTGCACAGCCGAAAGAGACGCTCGAAAAAATTCTCTCCTTGCTCGGTTTTGAAGCTTCCGCGGAAGAGCACAAAATGGACGAGGGCATTTTATTGGATGTCAAAACCGACGATGTCGGCCGATTGATTGGCCGCCAGGGCCAGACTCTGGCGGACTTGCAATACATCACCAATCGCCTGCTCTATCAGCAGGACACCGGCGCGCCCAAGACGATGGTGGACGTGGGCGGCTACCGCGCCCAGGCGCGCGAGGCATTGGTCAAACGCGCGCATGAGGCCGCTGAGAAGGTCCGGCGTTGGGGCGACGCCGTGGAACTGGAACCGATGAATGCCTTCGATCGTCGGATCGTGCACCAGGCTTTGAAAGAGGATCCCGATGTGGAAACCCATAGCGTGGAAGTGGACGGATCGGACAAAAAGGCGATTTTGCTCAGGCCGAAAGGCTGAAAACGTCAAAAAAACGCTGAATCCTGGCGGACGTTGATTTGCCGGCAATCGCGGCGATTTGGGCCGACGAGGTAAAGCCGTTCATGGGATAATTTTCCGATCTATGAATGAGGCGATGGCCTTGATCAGTTCCGAAGGCGAAACCGTTGAGAAGATTGGGCTATCGCGATGATCCTCGGTAAAATTGCAAATCGCTTGCTGTTATGAGATGGCGCCAGAAACCCGAAGGATTTGCGGGACAACGCCTCGTGGTCGTGCCCCGGCCCGTATTGGCGACGGCGTTGCAGCACTTGTTGCTGCAATCGCTGATGCCGACGGATGCCGGTTTTTATCCGAAGGCAAAAGGACACACCTGCGCGCGAGAGAAAGGGTGTCCGGAAACGATTTTCATTTACTGTTCGGACGGGGTGGGGTGGTGCCAGATCGCGGGGAAAATGCGCGACATTGGGCCCAACCATCTTTTGGTGCTTCCAGCATCCATTCCTCACGTTTATGGGGCCAGCAAGGCGGAGCCATGGACGATTTATTGG
>JBOHXA010000600.1:0-6764 GCA_050737335.1 Limisphaerales bacterium
CGTTTGGTCAGCTCATAAGCAAAATATTTGGCGTGGTAGTCTGTTAGATACATCATCAGAACCGGTATTCAATTACAAATAGTCGTTATACCTGTGCGTTGCGTTGCCATGACAATATCAAAAAGAGCAAGTAAAACAATCAAGATTGGAGTTCCGATTCGCCGATCCTTCAAATACCCATCGAACTGACTGATTAAGAATTAGACTAAAAAACGTTTCCACCACGGAAACCAACCCCCGATCTCCCAACAACAACGGATAAAGGCATTCATTTCTTCATTCCGTTCCTGGCCCAAAATCTTTTCGTGCTCTTCAAAAGTAACCGCCCTTTTCCCCTTATACTTTAACTTTGGCCATTGCTTCTTGGGCAAGTGCGTTTGGCCGCTTCGCTGTCCGTCGCACGCAGATACGTTCGAGCGATCTGCATGTTTAGTATTGGCTGTCGGAACGACTCGTTTTTGGCGTTCAACAGGTTTGTCGCCTCGTTTTCGTCGGTGGTTTTTAAGCTGGATTGCTTTTTGGTGACGGTGTCCTCGCAATAGAACTTCCCGTTATTTCGCCGATACAGAATGAACCGCTGTTTCATACATTACCTTTCGTTTTTGTAGGTAATGTGAATCAGACCGGCCTTGCACCGTTAATGGGCAGACGATGGGTTATCGTCTGGCATTGCACAAGAAACGGGGCACTTCTCTTTTTGGCCGCCGTTTCACTGGCAATTTTTCCTTCCGCCTCCAAATAAGCCTGAAAAACCAACGTTTTGAGTTGGTGGCTGGGGGCGGAATCGAACCGCCGACACAAGGATTTTCAGTCCTCTGCTCTACCGACTGAGCTACCCAGCCTCCGTTGTCCTCGCCGGAGTCAAACATCCCATTTTGCATGTTCAAGGCCCTTACGAAACAGCAAGCATCGGAAAAGCTACGTTATCAAATATTCCGCCGCGCGCAACAACAGAATCAGCCGCAAATTATGGCGCACCATGAATCCATCAATTCAACATCCATCCAACCGCTTTTCCCGTTGTCTTTTCCCGCAAGACTTTCGACACTCAGCGCGTTGAAAACCTTACACAGATACCTGACTTCCCAAGTCCTGGCATCACTGATTTTGACTGTGGCGGTCTTTACGTTTGTGCTCCTTTTGGGCAATGTCCTCAAGGAAATCCTCGCCTTTCTGATTGCCGGCCACGCGCGGCTCAGCCTGGTGGCTGAAGCCATTATCCTTCTGATTCCATTTGTCTGGGTTTTTGCTTTGCCGATGGGCCTGCTCACGGCCACGCTGCTGGTATTCGGACGTTTCAGCGCCGATCAGGAACTTACGGCGGCGCGCGCCAGCGGCATCAGCTTGATTTCCCTCATCATGCCCATTCTCTTGTTAAGCCTGTTCTGCTGCCTCTTAAGCGCCTGGTTCAGCATGGACCTGGGACCGCGCAGCCGTGTGAAATACCTGGGCCTGAAAACGGAATTGATCGCGGACCTGGCCAAATTCCAACTACCCGAAGGCCGATTTGTTGATATCTCGACCAATTACATCTTTTACACAGAGAAAAACTATGACGGAAAACTCCAAAATGTCGTCGTCATAAGTGTTGATCAGAATTCATATCTCGAAGCGCCTTACGGCAACATCCAATTTAACCGCACAAATCAACAGATCACGCTCAATTTGCTTCAGGCGCGCATGGTCATGACCCCGACCAATGGCGACAACCACATTTTCTCCTTCGAGAAATGTTCGGTCCCCGTCAGCCTCAATTCTGTCAGGAATCAAAAATCCAAGCCCAGCATCAGCGACATGACCTTCATCGAATTGCGGGAAGAATTGCGCCAACTGCAACAACGCATCCCACAAACCGTCTCAACAAATGAGTCGCAGGCCGCCTTCGACGCGGCCCGGAAGCTCCCCGAGAATATGGTGGAGCGAGTCCGCGTGGTCATGCAGCGTCAAATGGCTTTCGCGTTCGCGCCTTTCGCGTTCGCGCTCCTTGGAATTCCCCTGGGAATCCGGGTCCATCGCCGCGAAACAAATATCGGCGTGGCCATCGCCCTGGCGTTGGTCATTCTCTATTATGGCTTTGCCATGCTCGCCGGACAACTCGCCGCCCGTCCCGAATGCTATCCGCATTTGATCGTATGGGTCCCCAACCTCGTCTTTGAAGCCGCCGGCGCGGTCCTCCTCTGGCGCGCCAACCGCGGCCTTTGATCCATTTTCTGTGCGGCCATGGTTCAAAACCGCGCCCGGGGCGAATGGCAAAAGTTCAAGTTGCGAATTTCTAAATGGCATGACCGCGCGGAATTTTTCAACAGGGGCAATCATGGCCCCGTTTCTCATTGCTGCCATTTTCCTTTCCTGTTCCGTGTTTTCCAAATATCCTATTTGGCATTAAATGAAAGTTTTCATTGACGGAAAATTCTACAGTGAACGCGATGCCAGGATCTCTGTGTTTGATCACGGACTTCTTTACGGAGATGGCATTTTTGAAGGCATTCGGGCTTACAATGGCCGGGTCTTTAAGTTGAAAGAACACGTTGATCGGCTCTTTTATTCCGCAAAGGCCATATTGCTGGGAATCCCAATGTCGCATCAAAAAATCTGCGAAGCCGTCGTCCACGCGTGCCGCGTCAACAAGATTCGCGACGGCTATATTCGCCTGGTGGTCACTCGCGGCGTGGGCACTTTGGGATTGAATCCCAAAAGTTGCCGAAGGCCCTCCATCATTGTCATTGCCGGGAAAGTCCAGCTTTATCCCCGGGAATTGTACGTCCGGGGCATGGATATCATCACAGTGCCGACCACCCGCAATTTGCACAGCGCGCTAAATCCGGCCATCAAATCATTGAATTACCTGAATAACATCCTGGCGAAAATCGAAGCCAACAACGGGGGCTTCGAAGAGGCGATCATGCTGAACGCCGAGGGATTTATCGCCGAATGCACCGCCGATAATATCTTCATTGCCAAAAACGGCGAATTGTTCACCCCGCCGCTTTCCTCGGGCGCTCTCTACGGCATCACCCGCCAGACCGTCATCGAATTGGCTGTGCAGGCTGGCGTCAAAGTGTCGGAACCCAATCTCACACGATACGACCTATATTGCGCGGATGAATGTTTTCTCACCGGCACCGGCGCCGAGATCATGCCTGTCATCACGATTGACGGCCGCGCCATTGGAACCGCCAAACCCGGCCGATTGACGCGCAAACTGATTGAAGCGTACCGATCCCTGGCTGATACATCGGGCGAGCCGATCTGATTATCGGGCGCAATGAATTCCAATTTCATTCGCTTTTTCGGCGGTTGCGTTGTACAATTCAAACTGTAAACAATAATTTGTTTTAAAATGCAGTGTTCCATTTGCAAAGAAAAGCCGGCCACGGTGCATCTTACCCAGATCGTGGGTGAAAAGATGCAGAAGCTGGATTTGTGCGAAGAGTGCGCCAAGGCCAAAGGCGTCAATGATCCCGCGGGTTTCGCTCTTGCAGATTTAATGTTGGGCCTGGGCGCGGCCCAGGAAATCGAACAGGCCGCCGGCGGCGCGGAATTACGATGTTCCCGCTGTGGTTTTACCCAGGCCGATTTCAAGAAATCGGGCCGGCTCGGATGTCCTGAATGTTATAAGACTTTTTCTGAGGGTCTGGGCGGCCTGCTCAAAACCATGCACAAAGCCACGCGCCACGTGGGCAAGGCGCCGGAGACGCAACGCGCCTCCAGCGAAAACGCCGACCGCCTCAAAGCGCTGCAAAAAAAATTGGAAAAAGCAATCGAATCGGAAAATTTTGAAGAAGCCGCCCAACTGCGGGACGAGATCAGACAAATGGCGGAACGCCCTTCCGTTCCGAAAAGTTTTACGAGGTAAGTCCGCATGCGTGACCTTCACGGTTTTCTTTCCTCGCCGGCGGAGACGGCGCGCCGCCACGGCCCGTTTGACCGAATCGTCATGTCCAGCCGCGTGAGGCTGGCCCGCAACCTCAAGGACGCCGCGTTTCCGGGCTGGGCAAAAAAGACCGAACGCGTCCGGATCCTCGATACCATACGTCCCGCGGTCGAGGGTCTTCCCGAAATGAAAGACTCATTCTCAGAGGCGATGGACAATCTCGGCGAACTGGATCGCCGGATTCTGGTCGAGCGCCATCTCATCAGCCGCGAGCACGCCGCCAAAAGCTCCGGCAGCGGTCTCGTGCTCAATCACGAAGAAACATTTTCCGTCATGATCAATGAGGAGGACCATCTTCGAATGCAGGCGCTCCGTCCCGGCCTTCAATTGAAACAGGCATGGACGGCCATTGATACTTTTGATTCCGCCCTGGAGAAGAAGCTCGAGTACGCTTTTGACTCCAACCTCGGCTACTTGACGGCCTGTCCCACCAATCTAGGCACAGGCATTCGCGTCAGCGCGATGCTCCATTTGCCCGGCCTGGTCCTCGGTGAACAAATCAATCCGATCATTCAATCGGTCAACAAGCTCGGTCTGGCTGTGCGCGGCTTGTACGGCGAGGGCACCGAAGCATTGGGAAATGTTTTCCAGGTTTCAAACCAAATGACCCTCGGCGAAAATGAAGCCATGATTGTCGAGCGGCTGGAAAAGGTCCTGGCCCAAATCATTGAGCACGAAGAAAATGCCCGGCAAATTCTCCTCGAGAAAAAGCCGAAAACCGTTTACAACCATATCGGACGCGCCTACGGCATCCTGGCTAATGCCCACAGCATTTCCTCCAAGGAAACGATGAATCTCCTGTCTCTGCTCCGCCTGGGTGTGGACCTGGGACTGTTCCCGACCGTGGAACGCTCTCTTGTGGATGAATTATTTTTAATCACGCAACCGGCGCATCTCCAGAAGCAATTTTCCGACAAATTGTCCGCCGAGGAACGGGACCTGATGCGAGCGGATATGGTCCGGGAGCGGCTCAAAAACGTCAATCGGCCGGTAGTGAAACCTCGCCCCCCGAATGCATCGAACTGAACGCTTCGATGTATTCGTTCAATAGACCTTCCTAAGATTCGACGGCAGAATCCCCAACTCGTCCCTGTATTTCGCGACGGTGCGCCGCGCAATGGTGATTCCCTTTTCTAAAAGCATTTTAACAACTTCCTGGTCGGACAGCGGCTTGGCCGCATCCTCATTTTTGAAAATTTCCGCGATCATGTCCTTGACGCTCGTGTTGGACACGCCGTCGCCGCTGGCGGTTTGAAGGCCAGCCGTAAAGAAGAACCTCATTTCAAAAATTCCCTGCGGCGTCTGCATGTATTTCCCGGATACAGCCCGGCTCACGGTTGTTTCATGCACGCCCACCACTTCGGCAATTTGCGCCATGGTCATCGGCTTGAGGCAGGAAACGCCTCGTTCCATGAATTCACGCTGCCGCTTCACAATTTCCTTCGCAATATTCAGGATGGTCTGCTGGCGCTGGTGCAGGCTCTTGATCAGAAACTTCCCGGCTCGGATTTTTTCCCGGATATAATTCTTCACCTCGCTCGAATTTTCACCCTGTGCCATCAAATCTTTGTAAACATTGCTGATTCGCAAATGGGGGATATATTCATCGTTGGTTGTCACTGAAAAGTCCTCGCCGTTCTTTTGGACAAACACCTCCGGCAAAACGTATTGGTCGATGTCAGGTAAAAACGCGCGGCCTGGCCGGGGATCCAGGCGGCCGATTTTCGCAAGCGATTCCTGCACTTCCACAATGGTCCGGTTGGTTCCGCGGGCGATTTCGGGGATGCGCCGCTTGCCCAACGCTTCCATAAAGTCCCGCACGATCGCGTATTCCAATGACTCTTGCTGGCGCACCCGTTCCAGTTGCAGCATAAGGCATTCGCGCAAATCGCGCGCGCCGATGCCGGCGGGATCAAACGACTGGATGATTTTGAGGACTTCTGAAATTTTCTCCACCGGCTGTTGCGTCGAGGCCGCGATTTCCTCGATCGTCGCTTTCAAGTATCCGTAATCGTCTATGTTTCCGATGATCGTTTCAGCCAGCGCCCGCTGCTCCTCGTTCAAATCGGTTTCCCGCACCTGCTCCATCAGGAATTCCGCCAACGACGTCCCGGCCGTCAGCGAATCGAACATGAACTGCCGCTTTTCCTCATCCTCGGTGGACTGCCGGATGGGCACGTTCGTTTGTGAAAAATGGTCCCGCCATTCCTGGTCTAATTGGACCAGCTTCTCAAACTCCGCCTGAAAGTCATCCACCGGTTCGCTCGCGCTTTTTTCGGCCGCGCCATCAAATGCAGTTTCCTCCTGGGATTCGGCCGGCGACCCCGCTTCATCCTCGCCCGCCTTTTCGCGCAGCTCCACGTCGGCCACCGCGACTTCTTCGAGAACGGGGTTTTGTTCCATTTCATGCTCCACCAGCGCCTTCAATTCGAGTGTGGGCGCCTGCAGCAATGCCAGCGACTGCTGCAATTGCGGCGCCAGCACCAGCGATTGCGTCAGACGCTGGGACAGTTGTAAACCTTGAGCCATGTGCTCATTGTAAGCCACTTCCAGTCAAAGACAAGAATTTTGGCACAGGAAATACTGGATTTTTCGACGGCGCGATTGCATCTTAAACCTGATGAAACTGATTCTTTCTACGCATAACGTCACTCTGACGAAAACTCTCGAGGATCGCGTGATTAAGAAACTTGAACAACTCGACCATTTGGATGGCCGCGCCATTGACGCCCGCGTCACTCTTGAACATGATCACCGCCGCATGCCGGAAAGGCAATTCAATTGCTCCATGCAAATTGCCATGCGCGGTCCGGACCTCTTTGCCGAGGCC